>JAYWBY010000328.1:0-5086 GCA_043781115.1 Pseudomonadota bacterium | reverse complement strand
CCTGGAGGGGCGCGTGGCTGGCCGTGGTCAGCCCAAAGGGCTGGGCTTCTAGCCCGGTGAGGCGAGACTTCTCCTGCGGAAGTCGCCGAAGGTTTGGGTGGTGAACATGCGGTGATGGGCGGAGCAGAGGGTGCGAAGGTTGGAAGGGTCGTCCGTGCCGCCGCAGGAGCGGGGCTGGATGTGGTCGACTTCGAGGAAGCGGCGGGATTTGCAACGGTGTCCTGTAATGGAATTGAAGGTGCACCGCCCGTCGTCACGGGCAATCACCGCGTCGCGGGTCGGTCGGAGGAGAGTTGACGGAGCGCGAACAGCCGGAGCGCGAGCCGACAGAGTGCGAGGGGCACTGGGCGTCTTGCGCCGGCAGACCGCACGCCGCTTGGCTCGCTCGATCGGGTCGACTTTGGCAAGCAAGAGGTCCAAGGCCTTCTCGACGACCGACGACAGACTCGCGGCGTCGAGGACCTCCCTGGCTCGCTCAATCTTGGCGCGAACGCGTTCATCGACTTCGATGGTGATCGCGACGCGACCCGGGCCCTTGAGTTTTATCTTCTCGCGGACAGGGGCAGCGGCCGCCTTGGCCACCTCGCCCGTCTCCGCAAACAACGCCACCGCCAACATCTCCTTCGCCTCCCGAATCGACTTTCCCTCCGCCGCCTTCATCAACACCGGCTGATCCGCCAACGTCGCCACCACGCAAAGACTGATTTTCCCTTCCGCCAATTTCTCGAGCAGCCGACCATCCCGCCGCACCGCCCGCATCGCCCTCGTCCACCGCGACGCGCCGCTCTCCGACAAGGCCAACGCCTGCGTGCAATACGCCCACAGGGACACATATCCCTCGCGCAAGAACAACTTCCGCTCGTCGACCTCGCTCAACAACTGCAGTCCCCTCACCTGCTGCTCGCGAATAGTCGCCGCGACTTTCGTCATCGCCAGTAGCAGGTCGTTGTCGTTAAGCTCTTTGATTCGCGAGTCGAACATCGGGATTCCTCCGTTTGCGTTCGACCCTTTTTACCACGCGTTTTTTTGGCCTCTAAACCTCGACGCCGTTGCGCGTATCGCCGTTCGACCCCGCGGCGCGGAACCGCGCTTTCGCCAATCGATCCTCGTCCCGAATTGCATTCGTGGCGGCGACACCTCGACCGCTTTTTGTCCACGCCCCAACGCGCCTCGAAAAAGCTGTCAAAGTGTATTTCAGTCAACTCCGCTTCCTCTGCGGAAGTCATCGACCAATTCACGCCAAAACCACGGCCAGCCCCCCACGTCTTCTTCTAGGCCTGCAGAAGCAATGCTCCTGGTCGCCTCTGGGTTCGCTGCTCAGCATTCCAGTCAACTCCGCTTCCGCCGCGGAAGTGTCGCGCTCACTTCGCCGGAGAGAAATTCCCATCGATCATCTGATGCACGCGCCTTTTAACGAATAGCGCCGAGGCCAGGCCGAAGACGGCAATTGCGAGCGCGACGACGTTGAGATTTTCGTCGCGGTGGTACTGCTCTAAAGCATTGGCGATGCCGACGCTCATCACTAGAACGCTGGTCGCGAGGTAGGAAACATTGCGTTTCAGCTGCTTCTTTGCGGCGAGGCGCATGGCTCGTCCCTCATTTCGGTAGAAATGAGTACTAGCGCAGAGTCATCTGAGCATCAAGCAAGTTCGAGAGGACCAGTCTTACGACGCCGCCTTATTCTCATCTTCCACAAACGCCGGAGCCCGCCCTTCGTTCACCGGGCCCACGCCATGCCGACGCTCGATCTGTTCCGCCAAGTGATTCAGCTTGGCGACCAAGGTGTGCATTTCGTCTTTCGTGCGGATCTTGCAGCGGCGTTTGTAGTCGCCGGCGGCGAATTGGTCGACGAAACGTTCGATGCTCACGAGGGGGCCGTAGTAGCGGTGCGTGAGTTTGAAGACCATGGTGAAGAGCGAGACGATGAAGATGCCGAAGATGACGGCGATGCGAATGGCGTTGGTGTAGAAGACGTCGTTGGTGACGAGTTCCCATTTCAAGTTCGGGTCGACGACGTTGAAGATGCTCATGACGTGTTGGTATTGTTCGGTGAAGGCCGCGACGAACATGAAGGCGCAGACGCCGACGAAGGCGACGGAGATACCGATGACGTAGAGCCCAAACTTGATTTGTTTGAACGGCTCGATCACGGTCGACTTCAAACTGCGGCGCTTCTTGGCGAGTGTTTTCTCGGACACGGCCTTCCCTTTCCTCGAACGGCGAACCAACTAGGGACCTCGGGTCCCGACGTCTGAAGTTTCGGCGAAGCAGCGCAAAACCTTAGGGGATTGCTTGGGAGTCAGGAGGAGAATCTTAGCTAAGCCTCTGATTTAACTAGCCATCATCTCCGTCTCTTTGAACTTGCCCTTTTTTCCCAAGCCCTATAGTTTCTCTGCCTCGCACAATGCTTGAGGAGAATCGGTTTGCACGGCTCACGACACAGAAGAAAACATCCCAAAGGTCGCCGCAAAGTTGGTCGTAAAAAGCGCCGCATGATGCGCAAACGTCGCCAGCTCCGTACGGTCTAATCCGTATAGTTTAGGCTTTTGCATCAGTTTTAAGGGCTTCCGGGTCGGAAACGACTCGGAGGTCTTTTTGCGTTTTGGTCTTATCGCCAACAAATCGTTGTTCATCTTCCCAGTATTTATGCGTGGTTAGGTTTTGCATCCGCATGCTATTCTTTTGGAAAGCTTCACAACTCAAGTCTCTGTTCTCAAAACCTCGGATATGGGGAAGGCCGCAATGATTCTCGATTTTATCTGCGAACTCGAACGAGTCTTGGGAACGTGGCCGGAGAACACGAGTTGGACCCTGGCCCAGATCGCCGATAGCACCGAAGCAGGCGTGCCCCAGGTCGTGGACATCCTCTCGGACACCCTCGACCGCGAACTCGAAGTTCACGAGTCTCTCACCCGCGCCGAGGCCGCCCAGGTCCTTTCGACGCTGAAAGACCGGATGTCTGGGGAGCTCGCCGCTCGCCAACGCCGCCTTGAGCAGCGCCGCGAGAAAGCCATTCGCGCCTACGACGTGACGATGGACAAAGTACGCGTGCTGCAAGCCGCGAAGAACTCCCGCGCCGCGTACAAAACCTTGGGCTACTACGTTGGCCTCCACGAGAAAGACCTCTCCGACGAGTTGCTTCTCAGCCTTTGCGGCGAGTGCCTCCGCCTCGGCATCAAGGCCGAAGCCAACCTTCAAGAACTCAGCCAGTGGTTGCGCAAAGGCGTCGCCGCCTGCACGCGCTCGGCTTCACCGTCGGCAACGGAAGACGCGATCGACTTCATCGACGCATACGGCCCGTTCTTCATCGAAGACTCCACCGAACGCGGTCGCCGTTTGATCATTCACGTGCTCGACACGTTGAAGTCCCAAGCGCTGACTTATAGCTTGGTGCCGCAATTCGATTCTTTGGTCAAAGACCTCAAGATATCGTAAGCTGCCGGCTCGGGAGTTCACCTTGCCAAAGAAGAAAATCCTGGCGCGCGCCGCCAACGTCAAAGCCAAAGCATTGCCTAAATGGCAACTGCCGAAACCCGTGCCGTCCGCCCAAACGTATTTGAAATGCTCGACGAGCCAGTTCAAATACAAGGACACGACGGCTTACGGGAAATCGCACGACATCATCTCCCAGGACCGCGCCGTCCGCGCGATCAACATGGGCCTCGGTATCCGGAAGCCCGGCTACAACATCTACGTCGCCGGCATCCAAGGCACGGGCAAAACCAGCGTCATCCGCACCTTCCTCGAGAAATGGTCGGCCGATTCGGCGACCCCTTCGGACTGGATCTACGTCTACGACTTCCAGGACACCGAAGCGCCGAAGGCCATCAAAATGCCGGCCGGCGAGGGCCGAAAGTTCAAGAAGGAAATGGAAGGGTTAGTAAAGACGCTCCGTGACCTCGTGCCTTCCGCCCTGCAAAGCGAAGACTACGAAAACGCCGTGAACGCCTACGTTTCCGGCTCCAACGAACGCAAGTCGAAGCTCTACGCCGACCTCGAAAAACTGGCCAAGTCGATGGACTTCGTCATCAAATCGTCGCGCATGGGGATCGAGACGATCCCGGTCGTCGACGGGCGTCCCCTCACCGAGAAAGAGTACGGCAAGCTCGCCGACAAGGACCGCGGAGGCATCGAGGACAAGCGTTCCCAGCTCGAGCCGGAAGTCTTGGATTTTGCCCGGAAGGTCCGGGCCATCGAGCAAGAGACGTCGTCTTACGTCGAGTCGCTCCGGAGCGAACTGGGCCTGAGCCTCGTCAGCCGCGAGATCGACCCGGTCTTCGAGCAGCACAAGGACAACGCCGAGATCAGCGCCTTTCTGAAGGACGTGCGCGAGCACGTGCTCGAGAACCTCCTCGACTTCGTCGACACCGACGACGGCCAGGAGAACGAGAACCCGTTCGCGCCCCAAGAAGAGCGCGACAAGTTCGTGAAATACAAGATCAACGTCTTCGTGGACAACACCAACGTCCAAGGCGCGCCGGTCATCATAGAGACCAACCCGACGTGGTACAACCTCTTCGGCCGGATCGAGAAGAACGTCGAGCACGGCATGTATTTGACCGATTTCACGATGATCAAGGGCGGCGCCGTTCACCGCGCAAGCGGCGGCTATTTGGTGCTAAACGCCATGGACGTCTTCAAGACGCCGAGCATCTGGGACACGCTGAAACGCGTGCTGAAGAATCGCCTGGGTTTCATCGAGGACATGGGCGAGCAATACTCGCTCTTGCCGACCTCAGGACTCCGCCCGCAGCCGATCCCGCTCGACGTCAAGGTCATCATGATCGGCAACGACGAGATCTACCACATGCTGTTCGACGGCGACGAAGACTTCCACAAGATCTTCAAGATCAAAGCCGACTTCGACCACCGCATGCCGCGCAACCAAGAGACGATCAACGCCTACGCCGGCTTCATCGCTACACGCACGCAGGTGGAAGAACTGTTGCCCTTCGACACCGGCGCGATCTCGGCCGTCGTCGAGTTCGGCTCGCGTCTGGTGGAAGACCAGCGTTTCCTGTCGACGCAGTTCGCCGAAATAAAGGACCTGACGATCGAGAGCGACTTCCTGGCCCGGGAAAAGAAC
>JAYWBY010000327.1:0-13503 GCA_043781115.1 Pseudomonadota bacterium | reverse complement strand
TGACCCTTAGCCGCAGTTCGCGTCGAGCGGCCAGATGATGAAATCAGAGTGCCGGTCGCAACGCCGGCTAGTCTGGCTCTGGAGAGCCGAATTCAATTCGTTGAGATGGAATTCGGATAGCTCGAGTATGTGTTCGTCAGGGCGACTCGTGACGCTGTAAGGATAGTCCTTCTTCGGCGTCAGGGTCATCTCGACGTGCGCGCCTAGAACGTACGCCACGGGCTTTTCCTTGATGAAGTTCCACAGCCGACTGATGCTGGCTTTGTACACCGCCCATTGGCCTGCTTGCACATAGAGTCGGCCCGGATAAAGCGTATCGCCGCTAAGCAAAATCGTGGTCTTGCGGTCGTAGATCGCAATGTGGTCCGTCAGGTGACCCGGGATAGGCATGACGTCCAAGATGCGGTCTCCGAGGTCGAGTTCGACGGCCGGTCCGGTCATGCTGCTGAACCCGAAGAAGCTGAGGACTGCCGGCGCACCGAGTCCGACGAGTTCGGTGTCGGGACGCCCGTCAAACTGCGGATCACCGGCGGTGTGGTCGCCGTGCCCGTGGGTATGCGCCACGATCAACGGCAAGTCGCCGCCGTGGTCTTTGAGCAACTGATCGACGGTGCTACGCAGCGGGAAGGCCGTCGCATCCTCGACGGCACCGGTATCGAGTAAGAATGCCTTCGACGAACCGAAGAGGAGATACAGGAACGGCGCCTCGGGGTTCAGGCACATGTTCTGACGCAAAATAATGGTGTCTTTGTCAAATTTGTAGATTTGAATGGGCTCGTCCGTGTTGTTTCCGGAATCGCACTCCGGCACGCCGTGATGCCAAGCGACGCTCAAACCGTGCGTCGGGCTCGACGCGTCGAGGACGTTCGAACCGGCGCCAGAATCCCGGGGCTTGCAAGCTCCGGCAAAACCGAGGGGCAGGAGGAGAAGCACGGCTTGGGTTACGATGCGATGCGAAATGGTCATGGCATTGATCCTCATTGTCCGAGATCCGAGGTGCTGAAGTAGACTTCGCCGACGACGTCGAGAGACATCGCCGTGCCGTCAGCTAGTTGAGCGTTGGCTTTCTGTCCGCCCTTCAGCCGCTGCGCCACAGCGTCCGAACGTCCGGGGGTCGTGAGTTTGACGCCATCCACGAGGTCCACTGCCGTGATCGCCTCGGCTTTCGGCACGATTTGCAGGACTTGATCGAAATTTGGGCGTTTGGACGCGACGTGGGCGGCGTACCACTCCTCGCCATTGCCGAAGACGCGGAAGGTCGGCACGCCAAGCGCTGGGAGATTCGGCTTAAGCGGCGTGATCATGACGATGCGCTGAACGGTGGCGGTTGCTTGAGAGCCATCGGCGGCCAGCGGCGTGCCGCCTTGTTCGAAGTGCCCGTGAAAGAGCGAGCCCGTGAACTGGAACCCTGGCGCCAAGCTCGCCAACGGGAACGCATCGGGTGAGAAAGTGTTGAGTCGGCTCCCGGCGCCGCGGTCGGCGTCATAGAGTTGCCGGCTGGCATCGTCCAATTGAACTTCGATGATGATCTGCCAAGCGTGGAGGCCGCTCCACATCGGCAAATGATACATGTAGATCGTGTCCTTGCCGAAGACGACCATCCCGTGGCCGCCAGGCTGGACGGAGTTGGCCAACTCGGTCGGGCCGGGTTTGCCCTCGACATTCTTCACCGCCGAGTCGTCGGTGTGCGGCGTCTTGCATGCGCCGAGCGCGAGGCCGAGACCGAGACCGAGACCGAAGATTAGAACACCGAAATTTTTCCGAGATCCGTTCAATGACCCACCTTTTCCGCCCAACGTTTGAGTAAGGCTTTTTCCGCCTCCGGCAGCACTTTGCCCGGGGGCATGTGCGCGGCGGCCAGGACATCGCTGCCGGTTTGATCGACGATCATACCAGCGTAGTTCTCGGCTTGTCCTTTGTCCAGTAGCGCCGGCTCGCGCTTGATGCCGTGGCAATAACCACAGCGCGTCATGAGCAAAGGACGAATGTCGCGCTCCCAGTCTGGCGACGCCTCGCCAGCGGCCTCGTCGGCGAGGTTCAACGAAGCGCCCGAGCCCGCCGTCGGCGACGGTGCGCCGTTGACGACGCGCCTGAGAACTTCGGTCTCGTTGACGGCGCGGCGGCTGACGCCGAACGACATCGCCGGACCGTACCCAAAGTTGCGCACGTTGTTGACGTTGCGGTCCTCGATCGCGGCGCGGAAAGGTTCCCAAAGCGGTGTATCGATGGCCGTCGTTCCGCCGATGGCCGCGAGTTCGGCGTGAGTCTTGCCGGTCCGTTGGCGCACGGCGCGTTCGGTTTGATCGCGGGTGTGGCAGCTGGCGCACGAAGCGCCGAGTTTGCCCCCCAGGTTGAAGGTCGTCTTGTCCGGGTTGGCGATGTCGATCAACTCTTTGGTGGCGGTCTTGCCCGCGTCGCTGGCGAGCGACGTGTCATTGGCGCCAGCGCGATAGAAATAGTCGACCGAGGTCATCGTCGGATCGAACGGCGTGTACGGGAAGTCCTTGCCCACTTGCGCAGCGGTGAACGTCTCGACTTTATAGGACTCGCCGCGCGTTACTTTCCGCCCGCCGGCACCCGGCTGCGCGAGGCGCAAACCAAAGCTCCAGTTGCCGCCGCTGTTGTCGCTCGTCACCCAAGTGATCTTGAAGAGTTTGTCGTTGCCCGCGTACTTAGTGAGAATGCGGCGCCATTCCTTGCCGACGGGACCAAGCGACGCGTCGCCGCCGTTGCCGAGCGGCTTGCCGCCGCATTCCATTTCTTCACGTAGTCCTGGGTGCGGGAGGAGCAGGTCTTTCTTGTCTTCGTACCAGACCGAGTTGGCACCATCGCCGGTCTTGCCGGCCAACGACGCCCGGGTCACTTCCCGCATGGCGCGCAGGTCGTCGAGGAGAGCGCCGGCGTTTTCGAGTTTGTAGAAGAGGTGCATGGCCATGTCCAGGCCGCGGTAACCCTTGCCGCCGGCATCCGGCACGAAGGGCTGCGCGACGAGGCGGAATTCCGACCCGCCGCAAGTGTCGGGGACGTTGTCGACGTTGTTCAGCGAAGACGGACTGTCTTCGAGGACCTTGGCGCGCCACGAACAGGGTTCGAAGCGAGCGCTGACGATGCGCCAGTGCGAGTAGCGGCACGCGCCGGCCGGCAAGGACTGCGCCACGGCTACGTTCGTTCCGGCTTGGCGGAGCAGAGTCACGTCTTGGGCCATTTTATCGGCGCCGAGCGGCTCGGGACACTCGACGTCGGTATCGACGTCGGCTAGCGTCTGCATGCCTCGCTTCAAGTCGTCGAGCGGCGGTTTCGTCCCGCCGTCCCAGGCTGCGTCGGCTTCAGGAAGCGGCAAGACCGAAAGAAGGACGTCCTTCGCCCAATCTTGCCATTGCGCTTTGGTCATGAGGGGATTGGCGCCTCCCAAGTCGAGCCCCGGGGCGTTGCACATGCCGGTGCCGTTCTTGCCGAACACGGATTTGTTCGGATTCGTGCGAGCGATCGCTTGCAGCGGCACGAAAATCGAGAGGTCGCTGGCGCCGAGTTCGTCGGCGCCACCTGCTCCTTGGTCCGCGGCCAATCGCGCCAGTCCCTCTTGGCGAGCCTTGCAGGCGTATGCCGAGAGAGTTAGAGCAAAGGCTAGGCAAACCGGTAGGCGCAAGCTGAACCCTCCGTTACGAACAAGGCTTCTGCTGCGCAATCATAGTTCCGGGATCGGGGCCGCGGGATTGCCATCGTCTTCCGGGTAAAAGCCGGTCATGCCCGGGTTGCGCTCGTGTTCGGCGCCGTTCGTAAGGGCCATGCCCTCTTCAGGCGACGGTGGCGGTGGCGTGTTGGCCGTCCCGGCGGTGCCTGGGGTCGCTGAGCCCGGGGTCGCTGAGCCCGGGGTTGCCGCGGCCGGTGCCGCCGCGTTGGAACCGAAGGGGGTCGTCACGACGCGAATACTGGCGCGCATTTGACCGGTGAGCGAGAAGCAGTCCTTGCTCTGGTCGATCGTGCAGAGGACTTCGGTCTTGTCCGGGCGGCTGTATTGGCAGCCGGTGGGCAGACCCGTCAAGAGGTTCAAACGCATCAGCGTCATATTGGAATAGTCGGTGCCGTTCGGCGGCATTTGGTCGATGGCGAAGTCGAGTTTCTTGTTGTAGTTCTGGCCGACCACCCAGCGCACTTTGTCGCAGATCTCCGGGTCGGAGTTGCGGGTGGCGACGCAGTTGTTAGCTGAAATGCTCGAGCAGTTACGGCCCGCGGCCATGCCTTTACCCAGGCGTTTCAGCGCAGTCGTGGCACAATCGTCGCGGAGCGCTTGGGCGGCGCCGATGGAGTTGAACCGGGTCGCGCCGCGGCTATTCAGGTAGAAATCTCGGCTCGAGTCGAAGCTCGTCGTGAAGCGGCACTGCTTTTGATTCGCCCGGCCCTGCTCGACGCGCCACTCGCAATATTCGTCTTGTTCACCGAGTTCGGTTTCGGCCGAGCTGTCGTAGCGTTTCGGTTCGCACGGCCAGTCGATGACGTAATTCCGCGAGCCCCCGGTGTCGGCCGGGCCTTCAAAATCGGACTTGGTCGCCGACTGACTCTCTTGGCGTGCCTTGCACGACAGCGGCAGCGCAATGGCGAGGATCGCAAGGATCGACGTGACGGGAACCAAACCCATGACCTTGTTCATAGCCGGAGCCTCCGGGGCCAAATTTTGTACGAAGCAAAAGTCCTATCGGTCCGAGACCCTTGAAGCTTTAGGATTTAAGTCGTTTCCTCCTAAACCTGGCGTCCCGACTGCCGATAAGTGGCTGTTAGCAACATGGGATGCCTCATGGATTTGACCAAAGACGGCCTAATTTCATCCGCATGCGGAAATTACCAATATGCCAAGTGGTTTGCGCTGCAACCGGGCAACGGTAAGGTTTGCATGACCTTAGGCCTTAATCCCGTGGTTCAGACGGACGGCAGCGACCAGGCCACCGCCGTCTGCATCGAGTTCGCCAAACGCCTCGGCTATACGACGCTCGTGACCACCAATCTTTTCTCTTTGGTAAGTCGCGGCGAAGAGGGCCTACCAATCGGCATAGAACCGGTAGGCGCCGACAACAACAAATGGATCTACGAACTGGCGCGCCAGGCGAGCCTCATCGTTGGCGCATGGGGCGACTATCCCCGTATCGGTCAACGCGTCTATGCGGTGCTCAACTTCTTGAAGGAGTTTGACATCCACTGCGTGCAAACCAACAAGACAGGGGCGCCGACGCACCCGCTCGCTTGGCGTCAAAAGGCGCCAAAGCTTTACCGCGGACGGGTCGTCGAGAGCTTGCCAGAGGCTGGCTAGAGTTGGTAGATCTAGGGAGTCCCTAGGTTTAAAGACTCGAACCGTCCGCGGAGGCTCCATGATTTACGATCTAACCAACACTCAATTCGTCAGAATGCTGCGCAACTTCTCCGGCATCCTCGACAAGGCCTCGCAATTCGCCGACGCCAAGAAGATCGACTTCGGCGTGCTGCTGGAGTCTCGCCTCGCGCCGGATCAATTCAATTTCACCCGCCAAGTCCAAATCATGTGCGACACGGCGAAGAAGTGCGCCGCGCAAGTGACCGGCAAAGAGCCGCCGAATCATCCTGACACCGAGAAGACGCTTGCCGAGGTTCGCGCCCGCATCGACAGCGTCATCACCTACCTAGGGACTTTCAACCAGAAGGACTACGCCGAAGCCGCGACGCGACGCGTCACGACGCCGCGCTGGGAAGGCCAATACCTCACGGGCCAAGAGTTCGTCATGCATCACGCCATTCCGAACTTCTACTTCCACCTCACCACCGCCTACGCGATCCTGCGCAACAACGGCGTCGATGTCGGCAAGAAGGACTACCTGGGGGCCATGCCGTTCAAGAAATAGATTGTCATGCCCAGCGTGTCTGCCGGCGAGGGAAAAGCGGCCGTACGAGCATCTTCGGCCGTTCTTTTTTTCAGAGATTCCCTTTCTTCTTTGAAAAACCGGTTGCGACGAGTCCGATTCGGGCGACATCGCCAGCCCGGACCCCTGCCTTTCAAAGAAAGAGGAATCTGTGAAGCACTGAACGGCAGGCCGGAGACATTTCCAAGACATTTCATTAAAAATCTTAAAATAGATTGCTCTTTCTAATAGAATTGTTTAATATCCTCCCAAGTCGGCCCTCCTCGGCCGGAACCCTTGTGGAGGATTTTTCAATGAAAACCAGCCTGTCCCCAACGACTCCACAGTCGGTCATAGCCCAATAATCTAAATCATCAGTAATTGCGCATGGCGCGCGGATCTCTTCCGCGGCTACTGCCGTCGTCCTTTTCTCAACGTAAACGTCTTTTTCTCAACGTAAAAACCGCGAATTCAAGAGGCGAGGTCGCTCATGGATCTTTGCTTACGCAGCAATATTGTCTTAATTACCGGCGGCTCACGCGGCATCGGCCGCGCCATCGCCACGCGGTTCGCCGAGGAAGGCGCAACCGTCTTGATTACTTATGCCAGTGCCGCGACTCAAGCGGACGACCTGATTCAAGGCTTGCGCGGCCGCGGCTTCTCCGCCCACGCGTACAAAGCCGACGTCAAAGATGGCGCCGCGATGGAGGAGCTCGTTCAGGTCATCGACAAGGAATTCGGCGGCATCGACATTTTGGTCAACAACGCCGGGATCATCCGCGACGGCTTGGTGATGCAAATGGATTCCGCCGACTGGGACGAGGTGCTCGGCACCAACTTGACCGGCGCCTTCAACGCCATCAAACCCGTGGCTAAAGTCATGATGCGGGCCCGTAAGGGCAGCATCGTCAACATCTCTTCGATCGCCGCTTCCCGCCCGGGTCGAGGCCACTGTAACTACGCCGCTTCAAAAGGCGGCGTCGAAGCCATGACCAAAGCTCTCGCCGTGGAACTGGCCTCGCGCAAAATTCGCGTCAACTGCGTGGCTCCCGGCATGATCGAAACCGACATGTCGAAGACCGTGCGCGAGCAGGCCGGCGACGAAGTCATGGCGCGCATCTTGATGAAACGCTTCGGTAATCCGAACGACATCGCGGACGCAGTGATGTTCCTGGCCTCCGACCGGTGTTCGTACATTACCGGCGAGGTGCTGCACGTCGACGGCGGCATCGGCGCCTGATTCTCAACCACTTAGTTGCAATTCCCAACGGATCGTAGTTTTACCCACTGCACGGAGGTCTCTGATGAACGCCACTGCCGACAAGGTTCAAACCCTCATCGCCGAAGCTCTCTACGTCGACAAAGCCGAAGTGACGCCCGACGCCAGCCTGATGAAGGATCTGGGCGCCGAGTCGATCGACTTCTTGGACATCATGTTCCGGCTGGAAAAAGAGTTCAGCATCAAGATTCCCAAAGGTGACATCGAGAAGAAGGCCCGCGGCGGCCTCAGCGACGCCGAGTTCGCCGTTGACGGCATCATCCAAGCCAAGGGCCTGGCGGCCCTGCGCAAAGCAATGCCCGAAGTCGATGCCGGCGAGTTCCGCGACGGCATGAACGTTCGCGAAATTGCCGCTCTCTTCACCGTCGCGACGTTCGTGCGCATGGTCGACGAGCAGCTTGGACAAAGCGCCGAGAAGGAAGCTCCCAGCGGGCCTTCTCCCGCCGCCCCTGCCAGTCGCTCGGCAACTCGCCTCTAAGCAAATTTGCCTATCGGTCTCACTCTTGTTGTTGCTGCTGCTGCTGCTGACGGAGGTTGCTCATGCGTTTTCTTTTCGTCGACCGGATCACCGAATGTGTCGGTGACACCGTCAAAGGCGTCAAGCACTTCTCCGTCGACGCGCCGCTGCAATACACCGACCTGAACGGCGTCTCGGAGATCGCTCCCGGAGCGATCTCCGAGGCGATCGGCCAGCTCGCCTCTTGGCTGGCGCTAAAACAAAATGATTTCGTCGCCCGCCCGATTTTCCTCTTCGCGGACCGCATTGCCATAGGCGGCGCGGTGCGTCCTGGAGCGACGGTCGAACTCCGCGCGACCTTGGAACCGAGCGAAGGTCATGGCAACGACAAGACCTTCGTCTTCTCGGGCGAAGCTTCGGTCGACGGCAGAGGCGTCCATGCCATCGAGCGCTGCAACGGCTATTTCATGCCCTTGGCGGAACTGGAAAACCCGGAAACCACCCGCCGACGCTTCGCCGATTTGACGAGCGGTGGTCTTAAGCTCACGGGCGATCACGGTACGTTCTCTTTCGACTCTCTAGTCGGTGAAACAATTACCATCGACCCCGGTGAGAAGATCGTCACGTCGACGGTGCTCAGTCCGAGCCAACCGTTTTACGCGGATCACTTTCCGCGCTTCCCCGTGACTCCCATCGTCATGATCAACGAAATGATCGGTCGTACCGCCGGCCGCATGCTTAGCCCAACCAGAGCCAATGCCCTGCGCGCTCTTGCGGTCGAGTCGATCAAGATTCGGAACTTCGTCAAACCAGGCGACACGGTCGAAACCCGGATTTCGGTCCTCGAACGTCAAGCCATCGCCGATCGCGGCGAGCGCATCGTGACCCTCGCCGAAGTCGTCAAAGACGGCAGACTGATCCTGCGCGGTCGCTACACCTACAGTTTGTAATTCTAAGCTGCCTGAACTCAAAGCTGAGCGGAGTGGAAAATGAAACGTCGCGTAGTCATTACCGGCATGGGAGCCGTGACTCCTCTTGGCCTCAACATGCAAGATACTTGGGAAGGCATCCTCACCCGGAAAGTCACGGCCGCGGCCGTTTCCAAGTTCGACGCGTCCGGATTCCCTACCAAATTTGCTTACGAAGTCAAAGGCTTCAGCCTGGACGAAAGGCTGCTCCCCGAAGCGTCGCGCAGACTCTTGAATGCCGCTGCCGAGTACGGCGTCAACGCCGCGACCGAAGCCATTTATGACGCGGGCCTCGTGGACGCCAAGGCCGATCCCGACCGCTTCGGCGTTTGCCTAGGCGTTGGCATGTTCTGCCCCGACTTCGACTGGTATTGCCGCGTCATGCTCGAGGGTAATTTCGACGACCCGGCGCTGAAGACGCACTTCAAATACTGGCCGAACATGCTAACCACCGTCGTCGCCGGCATGGTCGGCGCCCGCGGCGGCTCGACGACAATTCACACGGCCTGCGCTTCTTCAGGTCAATCGCTCGGCGAAGCCTTCGAGATGATCGCGCACGGCGACCTCGATGTCGTCCTGACGGGCGGCGCCGACTCGATGATCAATCCGTTCCACATGGCGGGGTTCAACCTGCTCGGCGCATTGTCGAAGCGCAACGAAGACCCGAAGACGGCGTCGCGCCCCTTCGATCAGGGCCGGGATGGCTTCGTCCTCGGCGAAGGCGCTTGCATGCTGGTGATGGAAGAGTACGAACACGCCAAGCGCCGAGGCGCCAGGGTCTTGGCCGAGATCTGCGGCTACGGCGTCACCGAATCGGCATTTCGCATCACGGACTTGCATCCTGAAGGCCACGGCCCACTCGAGGCCATGCAGATGGCGCTCGACGACGCCGGTGTCACCGCGGACCAAGTCGGCTATCTGAACGCGCACGGCACGTCGACCCATTTGAACGACAAATGCGAGTCGGTTGCCATCAGCCGCGTCTTTCCGGCGTCCACGTGCGATCTCCACGTCAGTTCTACGAAGAGCATGACGGGCCATTTGATTTCAGCCGCCGGCGCCATCGAATTCGCCCTTTGCATTAAAGCTCTCGAGCAGCAGGTCTTGCCTCCGTCGACCAACCTCGGCGCTCAGGACGAGGCTTGCGTCGTCGCCCTCGCGCCGGTGCAGCCGACGCCGAAGCGCCTCGAATACGCTCTGTCGAACTCCGTCGGGTTCGGCGGCTCCAATACCGCCTTGCTGGCTCGGAGGGCTTAAGATGAATACCAATGCCAAAGCTGCCCGTGACATTGCTGCCCGTGACATTGCTGCCAACGAAATCGTCATCACCGCCGCGGGCGTGTTGACCGCCTCGGGTGATTCCGTGGAAAAGCACGTCGCGCGCCTAGCAGTGAGTGACTGCTCGGCCGAGAAGAGAGCCTTGACGGGGTTTCAGCCGGCCCCCTACCTCACCGACCGCAAAACGTTGAAGGCCGTGTCGCCAGTCGACGCTTTCGGCTTGGTGGCCTTAGAGCAGCTGAAAAAGGCCGCTGACGCGACCGAATACGATCGTAAGCGTGTCGGCCTCTACGTCGGCGCGCCGCCGGCGTCGCCGCGCAGCAACGAGAATTACTTCGAGGCCATGCGGTCGAGCGTGGGCCCGACCGGTACGCTGAGCATGCGGGCCTTCGGGGGCGAACTCCTCGGCGCACGCCCCACCACGCTGCTGCTTGGCTTGCCTAATAACGTCCTATGTTACGGCTCAATTCTCTTTGACGCCAAAGGTCCGAATTCGAACTACACGTCGGCCGAGACCAGCGGTCACTTGGCTGTGATCAACGGCGCTCGTCGGATCGCGCTCGGGCGCCTCGACGCCGCCGTCGCTGGCGCCTTTTCTGGCCACACCGACGACATCATGCAGAGCATCTTGGAGCAGAATGATTTTTTAACCGCCGGCAGTGGCCAGCCTTCATCGCCGATGGCCGACGGCAGCGTCTTCTTTTTGTTGGAAAAGCGCGCTGCCGCCGAACGGCGCGGTGCCAAGCCGCTGGCCACGTTCGTAGGGTCGGCGCAAGCCTCCAATGCATCAGGAAAATTTAGCGCTTCCGAGCCCTCCGACGTCGCCGCTGCCATCGGACGAGCAGCCAAGGCGAGCGGAATTTCGCTCGACCAAGTGGGGCTGGTCTTCGCCAGCGCCATGGGCCTCGGCAAAGACGACAGCGGCGAAGGCGAGGCCCTTCAAGCCGTCTTCGTCGATCGTCGCTCGGGTCCGGCCTTCGCCACGACCTTGCCGCTCTTTGGCAACTTGATGGAAGCCGGCGGCCTCCTCGAAATCGTGCTCATCCCGAAGCTCTTCGAACTCGGCGAAGTGCCGGAGGCCATGAGGTTGACCCCGAACTGCGAACGCCGCGTCGACGCAAGCAAGCCTTACGTCCTCGTCTTGCGCACGTCGCTTTTCGGAGAGGCGACTTGCATCGTCTTGCGCCACGAACCGACCCTCGCTTGTTGATTTCAAGTTGAACCTGAACCGGAGGAATCGCCATGAAACCGAAACTACCTGGAACGTCGCGAAGCCAGACCGTCATGCCGCACCATCGCGGCGCCTCGACGCACGTCTCTCTCGTCGAGAACCGCCTATTCGACGGAGACATGCCGCTCCCCCAGTCGAGCGTCTGGTACCGCATCTTGTTGACCTTGAAACGCTTTTTTTGGAGCTGAACCATGAATATCCTCATAACCGGCGGCAGCGGCTTCCTCGGCGGCGCTGTCCTCTCCCGGATCGCGCTTCGTCCCGAGTATGAAAAGATTTATTTGCTCATTCGCCCGAGCACACGCAAAGGCGCTGGCGCCCGGCTGCGCGAACTCGTCGGCAAGTTGTTCCCACCCGAACACCAAGCTGCCGTGCTCGCCAAAGTTCACGCCATCCCCGGCGACTTGGTATTGCCTCACTTGGGGCTCAACTCGCGCGATCGTTGGGAGATCCTCGAGAAGGTCCAGCAGATCCTCCACGTCGGGGCGAGCACCGACTTCGGCGCCCCGCTCGCCGAATCCCGCCAGTACAACGTCGAAGGCACGCGCAAGATCCTCGAGCTCGCCGAAGCTTGCGCTCGCCAAGGAACGTTCGAGCGCCTCGACTACATTTCGACGGCCTTTGTCAGTGGCGACGCCGCCGGCGAAGTCGAAGAATCGCAGCTGAGCCGCGGCCAAACCTTCGCCAACAACTACGAGCAAAGCAAGTACGAGGCGGAATGCCTGGTGCGGGAATTCATGAAGCGCCTACCCATCGCCATCCACCGGCCTTCGATCGTGGTCGGCGATTCCCGCAACGGCTTTACCCCGCATTTCAAGGTGCTTTATTGGCCGTTACGGCTATTGTCGAAGAATCTTTTGCCGTTCGTCGCTTTCTCGGCGAACGCCCGCCTCGACATCGTTCCGGTGGACTTCGTCGCCGACGCGCTCGTGGCGCTAATGGCGGACGAGGCGGCCCTCGGCAAGACCTTTCACATCACCGCCGGCAAAGGCCAAGAAGTTCGCCTCGGTCAAGTTTTGCGCGACGCCGAGAAATATGCCCACATCCAACGCCGGCCTCGAATTCCGGTGTGGCTGTTGAACGTCATTCGTCTGACGCCTCTGAAGCGCCTCTTCCGCGACGAAGTCTGGCAGACGATCGATCTGGCGAGTCCTTACGCCTCTTACCTTCGTGGCACCGGCGTCCGGTTCAACGCCAAGTCCACGCATGAGCACCTGGCGCGCCTCGGCGTCCAGGCGCCCGACTGGCGGAGCTACAAGATCAAAGTTTTAAGCTTTTGCAGCGACAGCTGTTGGGGTAAGCGCCTTGCCGCACCCGAGTATTCGTACCACTTCCAAGCTGAAGCCTAAAAGGAGAGCCGCATGTCCAACATCTTACTTAAGCTCGAAAAAACTAGCGCCCGACCGATCCGCGACAACGAACTGAAAGATCTGGCCGAGGCGTTCTACAAGCGCCTGACGGCGACCGGTTGCCAGGGGAAGCAGACGCTCGCCGTGGCGACCCACATGATCAAGCTCGTAACCGATTCCCTGGCGACTCCGTCCTAACGACCATGGCGAGAGGGGTTTCACCATGTTATATCAAGCGACATGGAACTACGGGACTTTGCCCACCACATCCTCTTCGAAGCGACGCTCGAGGCGAAACTCGTCGTCGCCAGCGAGTTCTCCGATGCGCGTCCCGGCCTGCCCGTTGACGTGCCGGAGAAGCCGGGACGTCCGACTCCGCTCGACCTGAGACCGAAGGGCGTCGGGTCGAAGGTGGAATTCCCCTCCGCCAAAGCGCTCGAGAGCGGCGAAGGCCGAGGGCTAGTTTTGCATTTTTTCGCCAACCACGAGCTGCTGGCCATGGAGCTCATGGCCTTGGCGCTCTTGCGTTTTCCAGATGCACCGCCGAGCTTCCGGCTGGGGTTGGCGCGCACCATCGTCGAAGAACAGAAACACCTGACGCTTTACCGCGACCGCATGCAGGCTCTGGGCGTCGGCTTTGGCTCGGCGCCGGTCAATCGCTATTTCTGGGACTGCATCGCCGGCATGCGCACGCCGCTCGACTACGTCACGCAAATGAGCCTGACGCTCGAACAAGCCAACCTCGACTACTCAAAGCACTACCGCGACCTCTTCGCCGGCCTGGGAGACCAAACGACCGCCTCGCTGCTCGACGTCGTTTATCAGGAGGAGATCGGACATGTGAAGCACGGCGTCACGTGGTTCAACCGCTGGCGCCCCGGCGCGAGCGACGACTGGCAAGAGTATCAAAACCTCCTGCCCGCGCCTTTGTCGCCCGTGCGTGCGAAAGGCATCGGCTATGACCGCGAAGCTAGACGGCTAGCCGGACTCTCCGAGCATTTCATCGACGAGCTTGCCGTTTACAAACACTCGAAAGGTCGACCACCCGTCGTCTATTGGTTCAACCCGGGTTGCGAG
>JAYWBY010000326.1:0-5087 GCA_043781115.1 Pseudomonadota bacterium | reverse complement strand
ATGTGATGCCGGACGAGGCCAAGATTCTGGGCTTTACCAATCGCTGGTACAAGGCCGGCATCGCCAACGCGCAAAACTACACCCTACCCTCCGGCGCCCCGATTCGTATCCTGGCACCAGCATTTTTCCTCGCAACAAAGGTCAAAGCCTTTAACGGTCGTGGTCAAAAGGACTACCAAGCGAGCAAAGACCTCGAAGACATCGTGGCGCTGCTCGGCGGACGCACCTCATGCTGGGAGGAGATCGCCAGCGCAGGCCCGTCCCTGCGTGCCTTTCTTGTCGACACTTTTCGACGCCTCTCCGCCAGCACCGCATTCATTCAGTCACTTGTGGGCATTTGCCGCCCGACCCCTCGAATACTGCTCGTGCCAGGCGCATTTTAGAGAAAATGAAGGAAGTGGTTGGTAATACTTTGGCGCATAGTCGTATCCAAAATTCTAGCCCGCGTGCTGCGCAAGTTTTTTTGCGTCGATACGATCGAAGATCCAAGTCTTGATTTAGTGACTGACCCGGCAACCGGATCGCGGTGACCTGATTTGACCCGTGGTCAACATTTACTGTCCGACGGACGGAATGATGGCGACGAAGGATAGCATGAGATTGAAGTTCAGTACGCATTTGAGGTGCTCAAAGGAAATCCGAAGTGAACGACGCGGTTAACTGCAACACCCGACGCGACCATCGGCTATTTCCGTTTTCACGACATCCAAACCTTGATTGTCACGCTCTTGGGTTGAGCGTTTGCCATTTCTTCGATTAGACCGACGAAGGTGCCAAACCCCTTCGAAAAGTCCCTTTGGCCGTCCGGAGAAATTGACAGCACCCAGGATGGGTCACTGGTTGGTCCAATTTCGGGAGCGAGCGTCACTTCCATCGTGTCGTCCCAATCAAGCAATGCCTTGACCGTCTCGATGAGACGCCAAACCTCGATTTGTTGCGCGCCATCGGCAAACTGAGCCTGGGTGTACAGCAGGAAAAGAATCCGCGCCGGCCCCCTCATCTTTAAAGCCTTTGCCAGGCCAATGGCGTGTCGAGGGGAAATCTTACGACGGCCGTTCATCATGTCACAAAGATGACCTTTGGACGGAATGCCAGACCGATCGCAAAGCCATTGCAGGGAGCACTTGCGCTCCGTGCTTTTGCGCAACTCGTATAGACTGCGCAATTTCTGGCTGAGCGCCTGATGACTGCACAGAATCTCCCTGACAATTTGGCAATGCCGCTGCAAAGTTGCAATATCCTGCTTAACAATTACGCCGGAGGTGACGTCGTTGCGAAGTCCTCCTTTGCAGCAATCGGACCGCAGAGACTCCGCCAGAAGAATCAGCTGGATGCCGGATTTTCCAGCGGACCGAATAGAGGAAGTCATCAAACGCGGCGAAAAAATCTCAAGCCGCGACGGCAAGTTGGACGGGCGCTGCGGCCCAATCACTAAAGGCACGCTACACGATGGCTGTAGTCGGCAGGCTTGCCGAGACATTTGCAATTCCTCGGAATACTTTCGGCCCTATATGGCAGTCCCTATTCCCTGGGACGGGGTCTGCCAAATCTCGTCAACCAGATCGCCCCAGTGGCCTTCGGACTTCAACATCCCGAGAAGCGAGTACAGGGATATATAAAAACGGCTGAACGCCACCCTGTCATCAGCAGGCATCTGCACGATCCCGCTCTGATACTCATTTCGATAAAATCCGGTCAATACCTCGCGAGCAAAGGCATCCGTAAAGCGAAAGGGTCCTTTCGTGACGAAGGGCCGCAAATAGAGAGCCTTGTTGTATCTGAGCAGCTCAGAACCGTGGCGCTCGAGATCGTCAGCCAAGTAGTATCCACTACGCCCCAAGTAACGCAAAAGCTGCGGCAGATCGTGATTTCGCGCCGAGGTCACGAGGTCGTTAAACGTCGACACTACGGCAGGAATCTCCACGAGCGCGCCGAAATCGACGATCGACAGTCTTAGGCCTTGTTCCGGTGAATGCCGGACAATGAAGTTCCCGGGATGGAAGTCGGTGTAGAATAGGCCGTGTCGCATTAAGACGAGCGTGGCCCGCATGATTTGCCGGCCGATTTCATCTCTTTCCGGCTGGGTCGAGTTCATGACGAAGGCGGAAAGAGGCACGCCCCGAGCCAAATCCGACGTGATGACTCGTTCCCTCGTCAGGTCATCGACGACCAAAGGCACATCGATGTCACCGCAGACGCGCAAGGTCTCCTGGGCCATCTTGTGCCGTGCGACCTCGACCCCGTAGTCGCACTGAATTTCGATGAGTTTCATCCACTGCTCGAGGAAGGCTTTGGATTTGAAGCCTTTGAACAGGATCACGGCAATCCACGTCATGCCGGACATTTGCTTGAATTCAAGCTGCATGCTTTCCCGAATTCCGGGATAGCGTACCTTGACCGCGACTTCCCTACCATTAGGAAGCCTCGCCCGATGCACTTGACCGATGCTTCCACATGCCAGCGGAGTGCGGCTGAATTCGGAGTAGGCCTTTTCCAGCGGCTGGCCGAGATCTTTTTCGACGATTTCTTTGATTGATTCGAATGGGAGAGATTGAGTCGTCGCTTCTGCAGCTTTCACCGCGACGCAAAACTCTTCGGGAATCAGCGAGTCCATGCATGATCCAAGCTGCAAAAGTTTCTGAAGGGCTCCGCGCGATTTTTGTCCGGCTTTGAACAATTCGTTGGCGAGGGTCTCCAAAGTGGCGTGGCGTAGGCGGTCCTGATCCTGCTTCTTCGTGAGCAGTGACTTAGTCCTGAACGCAGCCCATTCGAGCCCGAACTTTACCGGGATGCTCAGCGATTTTTTGGAGCGACCTTGGACCTCGTGGCGGTATTGCAGACGTAAAATGTCCGATTCCTCCCCACCCTGCAGCAACAACGAAAATTGATTGTAGAACGTCATCGCCAGCTGAGTCGCCTCTTCCGCCTCGCGCCGCCTTGCTACGGCTGCTAGGGCCAATTGAACGAGCAACAGGCCTTCAAAGTCGCTGCATTTGCCGAACAGGGCTTCCGCTTCGAGAACACGATCAAAGACGGAGCTCTCGTCGTCCGTCAAAAGTGACTCGATGAGCTCAGCCAACTGAGCTAGGCAAACCAGACTCGGCGGCATGGATTTGAGCCGAATGTGGTGCCGTCGAATGTTTTTCGGCGATTGAATTTGTCCCGCGAGATCAGATTCACAGGCCGCGACCAGATAAAGCCACGCTTTGAGTTTGGCCGCCGGATCAAAATCGGCCCGTCCCCGTCCCATGACCCTAATCGCCTCCAGGCCTCCGCCACCGGTCTGCAAGCGGCTGATTGCTGCGTGCCATTGAATCTTTGCTTCATTTTCGCTTGTTTTGGGAAGAGCGTCCGGCAGCAGTAGATTTGCAGGGCTAACGCCCACCGGGGAGCGGGATCCGCAGCGTACGAGCGTCAGCCCCAAGTCGATGAGCTCGGAAGTCCGGCCACAAGCTTCCCCATGCAAAGGACAAAGCTCGGCCAGACCGGCCGTACGGCTAAAGGCGAGGGCTTTGGGCAGCTCACCGTTCCGCGCTAAATGCGACATCCAGAGATGAGCGAACCTTCGGCAGCCAGTCGCCACATTTGTTAGCGTGCCGTAGAAACGCCGCAACAGGTCGAGCGCCCGACGCCAATCGCCGTCGGCCGTCGTAAATTCGGCGAGCGCCAGGATGCCCGACGCCAACTGCTTCGCTTCGCCACGATTGACCGCTTTCAGCGTATCGAATAGATCATCAAAGACGAGGCGTTGGGTACGCAGGTCTTCCGCATCTTCGCGGCGTTCCGCAAGAATCGTCTCGGCAAGACGGAACTTATGCCGCAGAACTTGCGCGTCCAAGACGTCGAGATCCCGGTAGCTGCCGACAGCCTCCCGGAACGTCACGAGGAATTTGGCTTCGTTGGACATTTAAGGCATTGATCGGATGGTTGCCTTCGAACTTGACAGGCCTCCAAGCAACGCCTTTGGCATCAGGGAGTTGAGCCTAGAAGTCATTCCGAAATTGGGCATAAACCGGCACGTCGCACCGCAGAAGCCGCGGGCCGTTGATCGCCAAACGAACGGCTGACACATTGCGGCCCGCGAGGTCGGCAATCGCAAACCGTCCGCCGCCGAGCGACGCTGCGCCGTAGTATAAGCCGCCCACAACCGTGCCGGCCCCGAGCACTTCGGCTCCTTGGCAAAAGTTTGGAACAGCCACGCGCAATGCGGTCAGCTCTGCGCCAAACGGTATGGCGACGTCGAGCTGATTCTGAAACCCGCCCTGGTAGTCGACCACGCCAAGAAACCGTTCCTCGCCCCCTTGAATCCCGGGCCTGGCAAAGGCATAGAGCGTGCAATCGGCGTCCGCCCAGTCTTCCTGATGAAAGACGATGTTGATGGCAAAGAGCACGCCCTCGGGGATCGCGTACTCGGCGCTCGTCGACGTCATGGCAGCTAGCCTTGCCAGATCGCCCGCCGAAGTCATGTATTCCACCGCCTCGATTCGGAGGCTGCAGTAGGCGCCGCCCTGCTGCAGGTAGATATGGTCGGTGCGAACTGGGGCACCGACGACTTGGTAGAAGTTGGTTTGGTAGGGAGTGTTCGCTTCGACTCTATAGGCCTTGCTGAACAACAGGGGATCGCTGGCGGCGAGGGCTCCAGCCGATAGGAGCGAAAGCGAAATTCCTACGACGATGGATAGAATCTTCATGGTCATCACCTCATTTTTTCGGACTGCATTGTCCGCAATGGTCACGATGACGAACTTGTAAATTCAACGCGTTGCTTCGAGCAAGCGAAGTCGGGTGAAACCGTTCGCGCGTGCGAACGAAAGTGTCGAGCCGACGACCGCTATAAATGGATTTTCGTTTTCGCTCCGTGCTAATTTGGCGGCGCTCTGGGACCTGACCCGACTTTCTCGCAAATCGCCATTCGCCACGCCGAAAAACACAGAAATATCAGTGGGATACCCGGTGGCTGTAGGAGAAGTCCTGCCCGCCGACCTGTCTAAACTCGTAAATTATTGATTTTAAACATGCTTATTGCAAAATCAGCCGCCATTTTCGCTATTAGCGACGAGCCCAGAGGCCCGCCATCGCGCCATTTC
>JAYWBY010000325.1:0-13504 GCA_043781115.1 Pseudomonadota bacterium | reverse complement strand
GCGCTCCCGGGCAAATGGGCGAAAGCCTCGGCAGCGTCGACTTGGGCGCGGCAGTCAGCCAAATAGCGGCCGGCTCGCGGCATTCTTGCGCTTTGCTGCGAGGCGGCGCAGCGAAGTGCTGGGGCATAAACGATTTCGGTCAACTCGGCTTAGGCGACGTCTTGACGCGCGGCGCGGCGCCGGGGCAAATGGGCGCGAGCCTCCCGCACGTGGATTTCGGTGCGGGGCGGAGCGCCGTCAAACTTTCGCTCGGCGACCGCCACTCGTGCGCCGTGCTCGACGACGGCTCGGTCAAGTGCTGGGGCAACAACACTTACGGGCAGCTCGGTCAGACCGACCTCAACCATCGCGGCACCGCCGCCGGACAGATGGGCGACGCGCTGCTGCCCGTCGCTCTTGGCCAACCGGCGCTGGACGTGGCGGCTGGCGGTCGCCATACCTGCGCCTTGCTCGCCGATCATACCGTAAAATGTTTCGGCGACGGCAGCCTCGGGCAGCTTGGCGACGGCGGCACAGCCGGCCAAGCGGTCGCTTTGGGCGCCGGACGCACGGCGCGGCAAGTCTTCGCTGGCTTCGTCCATTCCTGCGCCCTACTCGACGACATGAGTTTGAAATGTTGGGGCTTCAACGGCGACGGGCGGCTGGGCTTGGGCGACACCGTGAATCGCGGCGCGACGCCAGAGTCTACCGGTGACGCCTTGGCGGCCCTGAAGCTGGCCCCCGGTCAGGACGTGCAACAAATGCAATGCGGCCTTCGTCACTGTTGCGCCGTCTTCGACGCCAATACGCTCAAGTGCTTCGGCGTCAACTTGCGCGGCACGTTGGGACTCGAGGACGCGCTCAATCGCGGGACGACGCCGGCGCAGATGGGCGACGACTTGCCGTTCGTGGCGCTCGGACGCTTGGTCTCGGCGAAGAAGGTGTTCACTGGCGAATATCACAGCTGCGTACTTCTGGCCGGCGCACGAGTCAAATGCTTTGGCGACAATAGACGAGGCCAGCTCGGGTTGGGCGATCTGATCGAGCGCGGACTGAACGCGGGTACGATGGGCGACCAGTTGCCAGTGTTGGGTTTGTGAGCTCCAGATTCACTGAGGGAGTGGGCATGCTTAGGATTAGCCGCGGTTGGTGGAGTGGGATTTGGGCGATCACGGCCCTGGCGTTGGCCCCTCGGGCTTCGGCCGAGGCCGCGGCCCCGGACCCGAACGCGGCTTATGCGCAGCGTCTCTATCAGCGCCTGACGGGCGTGCCGCTCGACGACGCCCGCTTGGCGCAAATGACCACGCTCGTCGGCCAAGGGCGGATCCAGGACGCCGCGCACATTGCAACATCTGACCCTTTCTTTTACAACATGACGGTTTGGGACATGGCGACCGGCATTGCTACGGTCGATCAGACGCCCTACGTCGACTTCAACGATTTGATGGCAATGATCGTCGGCGTCACCAAGGACGACTTGGATGCGCGCACGCTCCTCTCGGGCAACTTCCACTATGAAGGCCGCGGGTCGCTGAGCCTTCCGGCGCCGAGCCTTTCCGACAACGAGCATTACAAAGAGATCGGCGCTCGCCGCGTCAACTTGAAAGACGACCTCCTGCGAGTGGACGGTCAACTGCTTCAGTCCCCCGACACCGCGGGCGTTTTGACCTCCCGGCAATGGGCGAGCCAACACTTCAACGCCGGCACCAACCGCCGCGCGCTCGAGCACACGTTCCAAGAGTTTCTCTGCGCGCCGCTGCAAAACTGGAAAGACATCGGCCTCCCCGAATACCATATCCGCCGCGACATCGACCGGGCGCCCGGCGGCGATCCGGCGAACTTCCAGAACGTCTGTCGCACCTGTCACGCCGGCATGGATGCCATGGCGGGCGCCTTTGCGCAATTTGACTACAAGGACGGCAAACCGGTCTATTACGGGACCGGCAACGTCGCGGCGAAGTACAACCAGAACGGACTCGTGTACCCCGACGGCTACGTAACCCTCGACGACACGTGGATCAACATGGCGACTGAGCATCACAACGTCGCCTTTGGTTGGCGCGGGCCGACGGAAGGCTCGGGCGCGCGCGAACTCGGCACGATGATCGCGAACGCCAAAGCTTACGGAACTTGCTGGACGAAGCGGGCCTTTCGCGAAGTCTGCAAGCGCGCGCCGACGTCCAACGACGACGCATTGATCACGGCGCTCTCCGATCAGTTCGAAGCGGGCGGCTATAAGCTACGCGGCCTCTTTGAACAAGTCGCTTCGTCGGAAGCGTGCCTCGGCCAGGTCGGCGGCGACGTGCCGCTGGCCCTGAAGAACTTTCGCCAACTCTTCGAATCGCTGGCTATCGTCACCCATGTCAGCCCGACCGACCCGGACGTCAAACAGACGTTCGAGGAGACCAAGGCGCGGCTGCCGAAACTCGGCCAGGTCGACGAGATCTCGTCGCCGATGCTTTTGGCGGCGACGTCCCTCTCCGGCACTTGCTGCAAAAAAATGATCGCCAGTGACGCGGCCTTGCCGCCAGCTCAACGCCGCGCCCATCACGGCATTGACTTCAGGGACGCCAGCCTGCCCTTTAACCGGGCCGCCCGCATGAACCTCGTGCAGGAATACGCCAACCTCTTCTGGCATCGTGCGGCGACGGACGACGAGTTGGACTCCCTCCTCGACGTCATTGGATACGACTCCGAGCAACGCTTGCTCGGTTTGGATGAGCGGACGAAGGTGCTGCTAATGAGTTGCACGGCGACGGCGTCGAGCATTGGATCACTGCTGTTTTAAAGGGAGCCGCTATGTCCAGTTACAAAGACGCCAAGGACAAGGGCCTTTCTCCCTTAGTTCACAAAGATCATCCGGCGCCGGTCACGCGCCGCCAACTCATGGCTCAAGGCTTTCTCGGCTCCGCCGCGTACTCGCTCTTGCCGACGCTCGGTTCGCTCCTCGCCGGCAACGCGTGGGCGGATACGAATTGCGGGGATGACGCTGGCGTAGCGAGCATCCCATTCCTAGTCTTCGACTTGGCGGGTGGCGCGGGGTTGCCCGGCAACTTCCTCGTCGGCAAACAAGGCGGACCGGAAGACCTCCTCGCGTCATACGACCAATTGGGCTGGGATCCGCGCGCGGCGGGCGCCCTCGACCGGTCGTTCGGTCTGCCGATGTCAGCGCTCTTCAGCAAAATGCTCGTCGGGATGAAGCAGACGGCGAGCGCCGCGGCGCTGGCGAATCTGCGGATGGGGAGTTTCTGTCATTTCTCCCAGGACGATTCGAGCGCCAACCAGCTGTCGCCGATCACCTTGATGTCGAAGGCCGGTTCGCGGGGCCTCTATTTGCCGAAAGGTCTCGGGACGCGTGACAGCGCCTCGGGCGGCAACAGCAACGTCATTTTCAATGAGCCGACGCTGAAGCCTCTGAACGTCACCCGCATTGAGGATCTCCTTGGCGCCGTGAGCTTCGGCCAAGCGTTCCAAGCTCTCGGCGGCAACGAAATGACGCGGCTCGCGCAAGGCACGTTGCAGTTGAGCCTCGGCCAGGTCGCGGCGCTGCCGCCCAGCGCGCAGAAGCAGTTGCTCGCCGACCTCAGCGCTTGTGGTTACCGGAAAAACGTCGCTTATACGCAAGGCGTGACCGGTCTCGACCCACGCGGTGACACGAACTTCCAGCAGATCTACAACATCAATCAGAACTCCGCGCCGAACGACCCGAACGTCGTCAACGCCTCGGTGACGATGAACGCGCTCAAAGGTCAGTCGGGTCCGGGAGTCTTGACCTTCAGCGGCTGCGACTACCACACTGGGAGTCAGGGCCCTGGCGACGCGAAAGACCTCGAGATCGGCTTAGAGCTCGGCCGCGCGATCGAGGGCGCGAAGCGCCTTGGCAAGCCGCTCTTCTTCCAAATCCTGACCGACGGCGGCGTCGGGGCGAAGCAAGGCACGCGCGAGTGGCAGAACGACCAAGGCATAAAAGGCATGACGGTCATCGGCTACTATCGCCCCGATCAAGCCCCTGCAATGACGGACGTGCTGCAAGTCGGTCAGTACACCGACGGCCAAGGCGTCGACCGCAACAGCTTCATCGGCGCCGACGCCAACAAAGTCGCTTACGCCGTGTTCGCCAATTACCTGCAGATTTCCGGCCGCCTCGGCGAGTTCGACAATTACGTCCCGACGGGGGTCTTCACCCCTGAGCAGCTTAGGAAGACGCTGATCTTCGCGTGATACGAGTGCCACCCGGAGGGAGAAGTATGACTACGCAGTGGAACCGGAAGAGCCTTTGGTTGGCGCCCTTGCTGCTGGCTGGCTGCGGCGGAGCGCCTTCTCAGCCCAGTCGGACGTCCGCAGCGGAAGTCGCTGACGACAGTGACGGCGATGAACTGGCGCTCCACAGCGAGGGACTCGTCGCCTGTCCGCAGGGGCTCAACGCCTTCTCGCAATCGGTGCACCCCTTGGTCACCGCCAATTGCGCCGGTTGTCATGACCGCCGCGAAGGCCGGCAAAACGGACCGCAATTCGCCGTCGTCGACGCCGCCCAGTCCTATGACCGCATCCTCCGCTACGTGAACTTCGACAACCTCGACGCCTCGCTCTTCGTCGTCAAGGGCGGCAACCAGCACTGCTCTTCCTACGGCATCAACTGCGGCATTTCGTATGATCAGATCAAGCTGCAGCTGAAGAGCTGGTGGGATGGCGGCGAGAGTCAATGCCTGCGCAAGGGCAAATACATCACACCCGGCTTCACCGTGCCGACCGATTTACCGACGCGGGCCATCGGCTTCAAGGCGCTCCATTGGGATCTCGGGACGCTCCGCCCGGATCTACAAGGCGCGACTTTTGAACTGGAAGCGCAAATTTTCGCGGCGCCGGGTGACGCGACCAAAGGCGCATACCGCTTCCGCAAGCCGCGGCTGATCACGGGTCAGGGCACGTACGCAGTCGGTAACGTCCGCGTGTTGGTGAACGGCAAACTCGACCCCTTGGCGAACGGCTATTCGTCGATCGCGAAAGTCGTACGTCCAGAAGCGCTGCCGTCCGATGCGACGAAGCCGTCGCAGCATCCCGTGCTCTCGTCCAAAGGGATGCTCGTCGTCATGGATCAAGCCATCGGGGACCAATTGGCCATCAGCTTCGAATCGGTCGACGACGCGACGCCGAGAAGCTGCCGCGATCTGACGATGTTCCAAGAACAAGTCTTGCCGGTCCTCGCCGCGCGCAACTGCTACAGCTGCCACGGCGGCGGCACGGAGTCCTTGCCTGGCCGGTCCCCGACGAAGGATCGCCTGAGCATGGCGGTCACCGACGCCGAACTTTGCGCGCGCTTTCTCGAGCGCACCGACTTCGACATCGCCATGAATTCGCCGATCGTCGACTACGCTCTCCGCGGCATGAACGATCACCCGAGGATCATCCCTAACCTCAGCGAGATCAACCCGTCGTGGCTAGGTTGGATCGCTTCGGAGAGGGCGCGGGCGCCGTTGACGTACGACGTGGTCAAACCGATCTTCGACATCAACTGCACCGGCTGCCACAACGACGAGATCACCAAAGGTCACTTGAAGCTGAACACCTTCCCCTTCCGTTCCGATCGCTTGGGCACCGACCAGCAAGTGGTTGTCGCCAAGATCTTGGACCGGCTCAATTCCGCCCAGTTTCCAATGCCCCCCACCGGCGCGCTCTTGCCGGCCGAAATCGCGCAAATTCAGCAGTGGAAGAACGATGGACTCCCGGTACGTTGAAACCTTAATTTCTAAGGGGCGCCAATGAAAGTTTCCCACATCCTATTCGGTCTCTTGTTCGGCGCCGCTTCGCTGACGTTGGTCGGCTGCGGAGTAGGCGACGCATCGCGCTTGAGCGAGTCGCCCGACGTCGTCGCCGAGCCGCCGGATTTCGAACAAAACGCCATCAACCTCGCGATCCCGGACCAAGGCGGCGGGCAAGTCGTCTTGCCGATGGTGTTGCAGTCGACCGGCCTGGTCGGTGGCCTCGGCATCGAATTGCACATCGACCACACGTACATCGGCGACCTGGTCGTTTATCTCGACGATCCGACCGGCGCTCGCCTGACGCTGCACGACCGCGAAGGCGGCAGCACTCAGAACATCTCGAAGATCTACGGCACCGGCGGCCAAGCGCTCGACGAAGCCGCCGTCATGTTGCACGAAGCCCTCGGCACCTGGAAGCTGATCATCGAAGATCAAGCCGCCCAAGACGTCGGCAAGCTCCAATACGTGAAGTTCCTGATCACCAAAGTATAAAAAAGGGGTCAGGCACCTCTTGTAAGTGCCTGACCCCTTTCAGTCTTTACGTCAGGGTGCGGCGATGGCCTTGACCCAAAATGCGGCGCGGCTGCCGACGTAGTGGTCATAGAGCGAGCCGTCGGTGGCCGGATCGAAGGTGCGAGAAATCACGCAGTCGAACGCGGCGCCGGGCAGGACTTCCGGGCCGTGCGGGCAGGGCTTCCCGTCGGTGTGCAGGCGGTGATGGACCGTGTCGTCGTTGACGATGTGGAGGGTGTCGCCGACATTCACGGCGACGGCCAATTCGCGCGTGTTCCAGGCAGCGGAACCAGTGCCTGCCGGAATGCGGAATTCGACGGTGCGAGGCGCCGCGGGTTCACTCGAGAGCGTCGAGGTGCTCGGGCTGCCGCAGCCGGTCGCCAACAACAGAAAAATGCCGCCAAGTAGATTGCGCATGTCGTCCCCCAATGAAAATAGTCAGGGTGAAATCATACCATGGCCATTTGGCGGTCGTCTTTAGAGCAAATTCGCGGCGGTCGTCGCCAACTCGCTCCGTTCACCGCGCTGGAGCGTGATGTGGGCGGCGATGCGTTGATTGCGGAACTTCTCGATGACATAAGTCAGACCGTTGTTCTGCGAATCGATGTACGGGTTGTCGATCTGATAAGGATCCCCCGTTAGCACGATCTTCGTGCCCTCCCCGGCGCGCGTCAGGATCGTCTTGATCTCGTGCGGCGTCAGGTTCTGCGACTCGTCGACGACGAAGTAGATGTTCGGGAGCGATCGACCGCGGATGTAGGTCAAAGGCTCGACCTGGAGCATCCCTTGGTTGATTAGCTCTTGGTAATTTTTGCTCAAGCGCTTTTGTTTATTTTGAAAACCGCCGCTGAGCAGCAGCTCCAGGTTGTCGTAGATCGGCTGCATCCACGGGTTCAACTTCTCGTCGAGGTCGCCGGGGAGGAAGCCCAAGTCCTTGCCTAGCGGGAAAACCGGACGGGCGACGAGGAGCTTGTGGTACTCGTCCTCGTCGGTCGTCTTCGACAAGCCGGCGGCGATCGCCAAGAGCGTCTTGCCGGTACCGGCGCCGCCGCTCAGGGTCACGAGTTTGATGTTGTCGTCGAGCAGGGCTTCGAGGGCGAACGTTTGCTCCAAGTTTCTGGGATAGATGCCCCAAACGCCTTCCGAGTGTGGATCGAGCATGCGCACCAAGCCGTCTTGGGCGTCGTAGCTGCCGTAGACGAACTGGGTGGCGTCGTTCTCGTCCTCGAGGATGACGAATTCGTTCGGCATGATCTCTTGATCGGGCGTCAGCTTGATTTCACGCTTGGTGTAGAAGCTGTTGATGTCAGCCGAAGTGACTTTTATGTGCGAAAAGCCCTTGTACAGGTGCGAAACGTCGACCTTGTCGGCCTCGAAGTCCTCGGCCGGGATGCCGAAGGCGTCGGACTTGATCCGAAGGTTGCTATCCTTGGTAATGATGATGACGGCGCGGCTGTCGCCGAACTGCTTCTGCAGCGTCAAGCCGATCGCCAGGATGTGGTTGTCCGTGCCGTCGGCCAAGAGCTCCGGCAGGATTTCCATGTTGTGGCCGAGATAGACGAAGAGGCTGCCGGAGTCGGCGCGGTCCGCGAAGAGCTTGACCCCCGACGACAGGGTCCCGTGCTTTCTCAGGCGGTCGAGGATCCGGGAGACTTCACGGGCGTTGCGGCCGGTCTCGCTCAGGTCCTTCTTAAAAGTATCAATCTCTTCAATGACCGAGATCGGAATGACGACGTCGTTGTCGTCAAACTTGAAAATACTCTCAGGGTTGTTGAGGAGGACGTTGGTATCAAGGATAAAAACCTTTTTCATTCCTGCTAAGCCACATCCGCTTGGAGATTGGAGATTGTTGATTTTTCTATATGTATCATGGTGCGGTGCCCTGAACCATAAGACTTGGGGCCGTTCCAAGGGACTTTTCGCGATTCCGAGGGTGACAAGAAAAAGTCAATAAGTTAAAGTAGTTAAACAATCCTCAGGCAACCAGCGAGGGGCCCGACATGCAAACCGATGCCTCGTCCATGATCAGCGAGCTAGCTCGCCAGTATCGCGAGCAGTTTCAGCAACAGCACGTGATCTTGCCGTTCAACGGCTTTCTCGAGTTGGTGCAGAAAAATCCGCGCGCCATGGTGCGCAACGCCGCCGAATACATTCGCGACACCTTCGATTATTTCGGCACGCGGGCGCTCATCGGCGCCGACAAAGCGTTGGAAGTCGTGCGCTTCAAAGTCTTCGATCAGGGCACAGAGAAGAGCGGGCCGATCATCGGCGGTGAGATCGTCCAGGACGAGATTTACAGCGTCATCCAGAGCTTCGTCCGTCAAGGTTACTCGAACAAACTGATCCTTCTGCACGGCCCCAACGGCTCGGCGAAGTCGTCGACCGTCGAATCTTTGGCCTTCGGCATGCAGCGATATAGCGAAACGGCGCAGGGAGCTGTCTACCGCTTCAACTGGATTTTCCCGACTGACAAAGTCCAGGCGCCGATTTTAAAGGGCGACTCGGGTCCGATCGGCTTCGGCGCGCGCCGCGAAGGCACCGACAACGGCGGCTCGTTCGCCATGCTCGACGACACGATGATCGCGTCGAAAATTCACTCGGATTTCAAAGACAACCCGATCTACCTGATCCCCATGCCGCAGCGCGAGATTTGGCTGCGCCAGTGGATCTCGGAAGCGGAGGGGATCAAGGAAGAAGACGTCGAGTTGCCGCCGCACGTTTTCTACTCCGGACTCTCCAAACGCAACCAACTGATCCTCGAGAATTTGCTGTCGGCTTACGACGGCGACCTCGTCAAGGTCTTGCGTCACGTCCAGGTCGAGCGCTTCTTCTACTCTCGCCAGTACCGGGTCGGCATCTCCACCGTCGAACCTCAGATGGCCGTCGACGCCATGGAAAAGCAATTGACGATGGACCGCAACATCTCAAACCTGCCGCCGATGCTGCACAACATTCGTTACTACGAAGCGCAGGGTGAATTGATCGAGGCCAACCGTGGCCTGCTCGAATTCTCCGACCTTTTGAAGCGCCCTCTCGAAGCATTCAAGTACCTGTTGACGAGCGTCGAAAAGTCGTCGGTCAGCTTGCCGTCGTCGACGGCGAACCTCGACGTCGTCTTCGTGGCGACGACGAACGAGAAGCATCTCGACACGTTCAAGACGATTCCGGACTTCAGCTCGTTCCGGGGAAGGTTCGAACTCATCACCGTTCCGTACCTCCTCCGCCCGTCGCTCGAGGCAAAGATCTACGGCAGAGACATCGATGCCCTGTCGAAGAGCAAAAGGGTCGCGCCCCACAGCCTCGACCTCCTCTGCGTTTGGTCTGTGATGACGCGGTTCAAGCAGCCCGATCCCGAATATTACGACAGCGCCCAGCGCGGCCTGATCGCCCGTTTGGATCCGCGCAGCAAAGCGCGCCTCTACGAAGACGAAACGCTCCGGCCGGTCTTCAAGACCGCGGAAGAAGCGCAGCTGAAAGAGCTGCGCCTGAAGATCATGAACGAATCGATCGGCATGGTCGTCTACGAGGGACGGTTCGGTGCTTCGCCGCGCGAGATCAAACAGATCCTGCAGCGTGCGACGCAGAGTCCGAAGCACGAGACGCTGACGCCGATGGCGATCTTCGACGAGCTGGAACGCATCATCAAGGACCGGACGGTCTACGAGTTCTTGCAGTTCGAATCGCGCGGCAAGTATCACGACGCGGCGCAGTTCATCGGCATGATAAAGGACGAGTTCGCCGACATCTTCGAGACGGAAACGTTGAAGTCGATGTCGATGGTGACCGACGAAGAGTATGACCGTCATCTCAAGAGCTACATCGAAAACGTCGTCGCGGAAGTCAAACGCGAGAAGATCTACAACACGGCGTCCGAGCAGTACGAGCCGGCCAACCAATCGTTGATGCGCGAAATCGAGCGGATCCTCGGCATTTCTGGGTCCGTGGAGCGGCATCGCGAGGGCCTCTTGTCGCGCATCGCCGGCTGGAAGCTCGACCATCCGAAGGACGAGATCGACATCACGATGATCTTCCAAGACATCATGATCAAGATCCAGGAGCACTACTATGGCCAGAGGAAGGGCATCGTCCAAGTCGTACACGAGGCCATGCTTTCGCTAGACACGCCCGACGAGAAACGCCTCGACGCCAAGGACCGGCAGCAGGCTTTGGATACTTATGCGGAAATGAACCGGCGCTTCGGCTACGACGACATTTCGACGCGCGAAAGTCTGAAGTTCATGCTGAAGCACAACAAAAAACGGAAGAAGTGAACGGACGACCGACGTGGCGAAGCCCAAAGTACTGATCGCGGGTTGTGGGTACGTCGGAACGAGGCTGGCGGAGCTCTTGCTTGCCGAGGGTCGTGAGGTCGCGGCCGCGCGGCGCACGTGGGGCCCAGACGCGCCGAAGGGGCTGGAGAAGATCGTCGCCGATTTGACCAAGCCCGGTTCGCTCAGAGGCGTTAAGGGCGTGCGGCAAGTGGTGTATGCGGCCTCAGCGGGCCAATTTGCCGACGACGCGTATAGAAGCATTTACGTGGATGGCGTTGCCGCGGCGCTGGAGTTCGCCAAGAGCGCGGTCCCCGCAGTCGAGCGATTCGTATTCGTTTCCAGCACAGGGGTGTATGGCCTTGGGGCCGGCGACTGGGTCGACGAAGACTCCGAGATCACGGCGCCCGAAAGCTTCTCTTCGCGCCGTTTGCTAGAGGGTGAAGCGCTGGTCACCGCGAGCGGTCTGCCCTCAGTTACGGTTCGCCTAGGCGGAATTTACGGACCGGGCCGACAAGGCCTGCTCGACAGCGTGCGGGACGGCACGGCGCGCTTGGCGCCGGGCCATCGCATCTGGACCAACCGCATTCATTTGGAAGATTGCGCCCGCGTTCTGCAGTTCGTCTTGAATCTTCCGGAGCCCGATTCCCTCTATGTCGCCGTCGACGACGACCCGGCGCGAAAAGACGAGATACTCGAATGGATCGCGCGACATCTCGGCGTCCCTTCTCCTCCGGACGGGGAAATGGCAAAACTCCATCAACGGGGCAATCGCCGCTGCAGCAATGTGAGACTTAGGACCGCGGGATATAAGTTCTTTTACCCGACTTACCGCGAGGGCTTCGCCAGCCTGATGGGCCAGGAACCACTGGACGCCAAGTAAGGACCTGGACGATAGTGGGGGTCACCCACGACAAGGAGCATTCCATGGCCACCGCAGCAGCACGACACATTCTGGTCGAAACCGAAGCCGAGTGTCAGAAGCTGAAAGACGAGATCGTCGCCGGCGCCGACTTCGCGTCCGTCGCGAAGGAGCATTCGACCTGTCCGTCCGGAAAGAAGGGCGGGGCTCTCGGCACCTTCAAGCCCGGGCAGATGGTGCGCGAATTCGACACCGTCGTCTTCAAAGAACCCCTCGGCGTCGTCCACGGCCCGATCAAGACGCAGTTCGGCTACCACCTGATCGAGATCACGATGCGTTCTTAAAGTTTGAAGGAGCTTGTTTGCAGGCACCTCTCGACGTTCTCCGTTCGACCTTCGGCTACTCTTCGTTTCGAGGCCAGCAAGCCGAAGTGATCGACCACGTCGTCCACGGCGGCGACGCCCTCGTGCTGATGCCGACGGGCGGAGGCAAATCCCTCTGTTTTCAGGTGCCAGCGCTGGTGCGGGACGGCGTTGCCGTCGTCGTGTCGCCGCTGATCGCTTTGATGCAGAACCAGGTCGAGCGCCTGCTTGAGCTCGGCGTCCGCGCTGCCTTCCTTAACTCGACGCTTGGCCTCCGCGAAGCCCAGGAGGTAGAGAGGCAGCTCGTCCGCGGCGAATTGGATTTGATTTATGTTGCCCCCGAGCGCTTGACGATGCCCGAGACCTTGCCGCTCCTGAAGCGGGTCAAGATCTCGCTTTTCGCCATCGACGAGGCACATTGTATTTCTCAGTGGGGTCACGACTTCCGCTCCGATTACTTGGAGCTGTCGCTGATCGTCCGCGAGTTCCCCGACATTCCGGTGATCGCGCTGACCGCAACCGCCGACGAGCGGACCCGGCGCGAGATCATCGAGCGCCTGAACCTAAGGACGCCCAGGGTCTTCGTCTCGAGCTTTAACCGCCCCAACATCCAATACCGGGTCACGGAGAAGACCGAGGGCAAGAAACAGCTTTTAGATTTCATAGAGGCCGAGCACGCGGGCGACGCCGGCATCGTTTACTGCCTTTCGAGGAAAAGCGTCGAATCTACCGCCGCCTGGTTGGAGCAAAAGGGGGTAAACGCCATTCCGTATCATGCCGGCCTCGATGCGCGAGTCCGCCAGCGCCATCTGTCGCGCTTCCTTAAGGAAGAAGGCGTCGTCGTCGTCGCCACCATCGCCTTCGGCATGGGCATCGACAAACCGGACGTCCGCTTCGTCGCGCATCTCGACTTGCCAAAGAACATCGAAGCCTACTACCAAGAGACTGGCCGCGCCGGTCGCGACGGTGAGCCGGCCACCGCTTGGATGGCCTACGGGATCCAAGACGCGATCATGCTCCGAAAGATGGCGTCGGAGGGCGGCGGCAACGAACAGTTCAAACGGGTGGAAGGTCAAAAGATCCAGGCCATCCTCGGCTACTGCGAATTGACGGGATGTCGGCGCCAGGCGCTGCTTCGTTACTTTGGGGAAGCGCCCGAGGGACCTTGCGGCAACTGCGACACTTGCCTCACTCCGCATCCGACTTGGGATGCGACGATCGAAGCGCAGAAGGCGCTGTCGTGCATCTACCGGACGGGGCAGCGCTTTGGCGTCGGGCATTTGTTGGACGTCTTGGTCGGCAGGACGACCGAGCGGGTCACGTCCCTGCGCCATGATCAAGTCAGCACGTTCGGAGTGGGCAAGGATCAGCCCGAGGCGGTTTGGCGCTCGGTTTATCGGCAGTTGATCGCGCGGGGCCTCGTGCGAGTAGACGACTATGGGTCGCTGTCGCTGACCGATGCGTCGCGTGGGATTCTGCGCGGCGAAGAGAAATTGCATTTGCGGGAAGTGGCGCCGGAAGTGCCGAGAGCTGCCCGGAGAAGAAAAAAGAAAGAGCGCACGCCGAAAGGCAAGAGCAGGTCAGGCGCGAGCGCCAAGTCTTCGTCCTCGTCGGCGACTGCTGCCGGCGGCGGAGCGATTGATCGCGATCTCTTCGCGACCCTCAGCGCCCTTCGCCTCGAACTCGCCAAGCAGAAGGACCTGCCTCCCTACTGTATCTTCCACAATTCGACGCTCGACGAGATGTCGAGGTCGAAGC
>JAYWBY010000324.1:0-1728 GCA_043781115.1 Pseudomonadota bacterium | reverse complement strand
CGGGGAGAAGCAAGACGTAGTCGCCCTGATCGACGTCGGTCTGAGGCTGCCCCGTTTCCGCTTTGCCTATTAAATTCAGCATGCGGTGGCTGGCCAATGGGTAAGTCGCTGGTGGCGCGAAGTCGACGGTCATCCGGCCCTGGCTATCGAGGGGCACCAGTTCTTTGCCGTCGACCCACAGCGAATGATGTTTGATCATCAGTCGGTCCGAACCCATCAAGATCATGTGCGGCAAAGCCTTGTCGCGGTCCACTTGTATTAAGGCGGAGGCTTTGCCGTAGCCGGCGTTCAGCGAGTGGCCTGCGCGCTGGAAGACGTTCGAGAGGCGGCTATCCGCCCCGTAGGCGTACCAGCCGATGGCCCCTTCCATCGGCACGAAGCCTTGCAGCAATGTGTCTTGAATCCGTTCGAAGTAGTTCGCGAGTTGATAAAGCGGCCCTAACAACGTGAGCGGTTCTCGGTACCGAATCGGGCTCGGCCGCGCGAAAGCCACCGATACGATCTTGCCCTTCACCGTCGCCAAGTCCTTCAGCGCCTGCGCGTCTTCCGGAGAAGGCGTCGGCGGCAGCGAGAAGAGCTTGTCGATATAGATGGCCGCCGGCTGGCGCTCCGACACGCCGCGCAGCACCTTCGCCCATGTCGTCAGCGACATGTCCGCCAAGCCGTGTTTGGCGAAGCTGGTGTCGTCGTAGGCAAAAATTTTGAGCTTGGGATGAATCGTGGGCGACTTGCCAGCCAGGTCGCGGACCCTGAAGAGTACGGGCAGCGCGAAGCGAGTCTGCACGTACTCATAGAGAGAAGAGTCGACGTAAAAGGCAAAGACCATGGCGATGACCATGGCCGTCACCAGCGTCAACGCCAGGGGCGGACGCGCGACCGGAAGATCTGGGGAGGCACCGCGGTTCAAACCAGCTCCGCCGAATGAGGAGTTCGAGCCTCCCCTTCTCGGCGATTTCGCTAGTGCCCCTTAAGGCTTTGCGGCGTCCAAATTCTTCTTGATGACGTCGATCATGGCCGCGATGTCGGCTTTGGTGAACTCGCCGTCCTTGACGTAGAGGACCTTGCCGGCCTTGTCGAAGACCACGACATCATACTCGTCGTCCGCCAGCTTCCACTGATTGACCAAGACCTTCTTCAGGTCTTTCACGTAAACGGTGTCGGGGTATTCCTCTTGTTTCGCTTCGAGGGACGAGGCGATCGCGGCGTTCGGCAGCCAGGTCGCGGCCATGTTGATGATGCCGAGCGAACCGTACTTGTCCTTGGGGAAATTCTGGTCCTTCAGCGCCTTCTCCAACTCCTCGTTGGCGTTCCGCCGATCGGGATCGACGTAGAAGAGGGCCCAGACTTTGTCTTTGATCATTTCGCTAGACCAGGCCGAGCCGTCGACCTTGCTTCCGTCGTCGCCCTTGAGCGTCAACAAGGCAGGTTTTTGTCCGACCGGCATCGCGGCGAGGGCCGAGCCGGAAGCGGCGAATGCGAGGGCGAGGGCGATCTTCTTCAGCATCTGGTGATTCCTTAGTTTGGGACGAAGGCGGCGGAGTATAGTACGCCGTTGACGTCGAATGAGCCGGCGAGCTTGTCGTCGCGGTAGAGCGTGACGTTGCCTTTGATTCCCGTGGCGCCGCCGACGAAGAGCGTGCGTGAACCTTTATCGTAAGCCATACCGTAGAGGCGGTCGTCGGCAAACGTGTGAATGTCGGTGACGGCCTTGGTCTGCACGTCGATTTT
>JAYWBY010000323.1:0-5098 GCA_043781115.1 Pseudomonadota bacterium | reverse complement strand
CGACACCGTCGGTCCGGACGAGCGGCGCTATCTCGACCGCGAGTTCGTGCAGCTGAAATTCGAGATCGACCGCATCGCCGCCTCGGTCGAGTTCAACGGCGTCAAGCTCGTCGCCGGCTTCCCGGAGACGCCCACCAACAGCCAGCACGACCTGAAGAGCCGCGCCGTCGACTATCCGATGGAATTCCAGATCGATGCGCACTATCTGCGCAATTCCGACTCGCCTGCGAGCCAGAACCCCGTCGACATCATCCGCTTCAATTCGCGGGACATGGTCGCCTTCACCGAAGGCAACCACTCGCTGAAGCTCGGCGAAGGCGAAAACGGCACGCGCCTCCAAAGCAAAATGCAGGCGCACGAGTCCCTGCAACTGATCGACGAAGCCCAGCGCACCCTCGCCGACCACCGCTCGACCTGTGGCGCTTTGCAAAACCGCTTGAAAGAGACGATGGGCAACCTCGGCATCAAGATCGAAAACCTGATGCAGGCCAACTCGCGCATCGTCGACGCCGACTTCGCCAAAGAGGTCGCCGACTACACGGCCGCCTCCGTCCTTCGCAAGGGCACGACGTCGGTGCTGGCGCAGGCCAACCAGAGCCCCGCGCAGGCGCTGTCACTTCTCGAACGCGACAACCGCATCCCGAACATCCTCGTGCAGTCGCTGATTCACACCTGAATCCAAGGCGAACTTTGTAGATATTCCTGACACGTGCACCAAAGGCCTACAAGTTTTTGGCGGTGGCGGGGGGTCGGAAACAGAGGCGCGTCGTTACCTTTTTATATCTGTAATTTCAATAATTTAACGACTCACGGCCGCGCTCGAACCAAGCTTGGCTCCGTCTTTGCACAAGCCGGAACCGCGACTCAGTAGACCGCCCGGTCATGAGGCGCCGCTCATACAGACGTAGATGCTGTTCTTGGATTAGTCGTCATTCCCTGTTGAACCGGATTTTGGGAGATTGCACATGAAAGTTACCCTTCTCGGCGCCCTGCAAGTGGCCTTCGTTTCGGCTTCCCTCATTGGCCTCCAGGCCTGCGGCAAAACTAGCTTCGGAAATAGTGGCAAGTCCACCAAACACGACGCGCAATTGGCCGGCGGCCAAAGCTCGAGCGACTGTTTGAAACTGCTCGGCGGCGGCTACGACAACTCGAAAGATACCGACACCACCAGCAAAGGCGGCAAAGGCGGCAAAGGCACCGACGTCGTCGTCGTTCCTCCGACCAACACCGGCACCAGCACCGACACGAAGGGTAAAGGCGACGAGCCGACGCCTCCCGCGACGGCCAACCCGTGCCAAAACAATCCTGGCCAAAATCCCGGCCAATATCCCGGTCAAAACCCCGGCCAAAATCCCGGCCAAAATCCCGGCAAAGACTACCCCGGCCAAAACCCCGGCCAGAACGGTACTTGCGAACCCTCTTACCAGTCGACCAACAGCTGTGACGGCAAAACGCCAGGCCAGTACCCGACGCAACAACCGACGAACCCAGACCAATGCGGCAAAAACGGCCAATACTGCGATGACGGCGGCCCCGGCCAATACCCCGGCAAGACGTGCAACGGCGGTGACTACGACCAACACGACGTCGACAGCTGCCTCGAAGCGTTCCGCGGCCAAGGTTACGACACGACCGGCCAATGGCAAGTCGACGTCCGCGAAATGAAAAACGTCTCGGTCCTCAGCCAATCGACGATCTCGGACAAGGGCAGCGCCCACTCGCTCGTCATCATCAAATCGGTTTCGGTGCTCGGCAGCCAAAACTTCGAACTCCTGAACCCGAACGCCCTATACTGCATCAAGAGCGTTTCGGTCCTCCAACAAGTCAACGTCGTCAGCTGCCTCCAGAACAACGTCGTCTGGGGCAAAGACATCAACGTCCTCTCTGGCGTGAACGTGCAAACGGTCAATTGCCAGTAAGTTCCTAGTTTCCTAGCTGTCTCCCTCCTAATCCAATCATGGTCGCCGCTCCTATTCGGGGCGGCGACTTTCGTTCTTTCTACCGAGAAAGATAGCAGAAATAACCGCTGGTTGACGCGCCTGGGTCTAGGGTAAAAGAGTGTACTTGGACCTCCGACCGTAAGGCATCGCGCATGGACATCCGCTTTCTTGATCACCTACGCGCCGAAACCCAAAAGCTGAAAGAGCAAGGCCTCTACAAGGCCGAGCGCATCATCGACTCGCGCCAGGGCGCCCGCGTGCTCTCGGGCGGCCGCGAGGTCTTGAATCTTTGCGCCAACAACTACCTCGGACTTTCCGGCGATGCGTCGTTGGTGAAGGCCGGCCAAGCGGGGCTCGCGGAATACGGCTTCGGCCTCTCTTCCGTCCGCTTCATCTGCGGCACGCAAGGCATCCACAAACAACTGGAAAAGAAGCTATCCGAGTTTCTCGGCCTGGAAGACACGATCCTCTACTCGTCGTGCTTCGACGCCAACGGCGGCCTCTTCGAGACGCTCCTTGGCGAGGAGGACGCGGTGATCAGCGACGAGTTGAACCACGCGTCGATCATCGACGGCATCCGCCTCTGCAAAGCCCAGCGCCACCGCTACAAGAATAACGACATGCAAGACCTCGAGGCGCGGCTGAAGGAAGCGAGCGGCGCCCGCTTCCGGCTGATCGCCACCGACGGCGTCTTCTCGATGGACGGCACGATCGCCAACTTGAAGGGCATCGTCGCCTTGGCCGAGAAATACCAGGCGCTGGTCATGGTCGACGACTCGCACGCCGTCGGTTTCGTCGGCGACAAGGGCCGCGGCACGCACGAACACTGCGGCGTCATGGGCAAGATCGACATCATCACCGGCACCCTCGGCAAGGCGCTCGGCGGCGCTTCCGGCGGCTACACGTCGGCCCGGAGCGAAATCGTCGAGTGGCTCCGTCAACGCTCGCGCCCGTACCTCTTCTCGAACACGTTGGCGCCGAGCATCACGTCGACGTCCATCGAAGTTTTGAAGATGCTCGAGTCGAAGAGCGAGCTGCGCACGCGCCTCCGAGAGAACGCCGCCTTTTTCCGCAAAGAGATGACCGCCCTTGGCTTCACCCTCGTGCCGGGCGAGCACCCGATCATCCCCGTGATGATCGGCGACGCCGTCAAGGCGAAGAAGTTCGCCGAAGGCCTCCTCGCCGAGGGCGTCTACGTCATCAGCTTCTCGTTCCCGGTCGTGCCTCAGGGCAAGGCCCGGATCCGCACGCAGATGTCGGCGGCCCATTCGCGCGACGATCTGAAAATGGCCGTCGAGGCCTTCGCCAAAGTCGGTCGCGCCCAAGAGCTCATTCGCTAGCAGGAGGCCCCATGTCCAAGATGATGAAAGCCCTCGTCAAGAAAGAGCGAACCAAAGGCCTCTGGATGGACCGCGTGCCGGTGCCGGAGATCGGCCCGAACGACGTCTTGATCAAGATCAAGAAGACGGCGATCTGCGGCACCGACCTCCACATTTACAACTGGGACGAGTGGGCGCAGAAGACGATCCCCGTGCCGATGGTCACGGGCCATGAATTTTACGGAATCATCGACAAAGTCGGCAGCGCCGTGCAAGGCTTTAAGGTTGGCGAGCGCGTCTCCGGCGAAGGCCACATTACCTGCGGCCATTGCCGCAACTGCCGCGCCGGCCGTCGCCACCTCTGCCGCAACACCGTCGGCGTCGGCGTCAACCGCCATGGCGCTTTCGGTGAATTCTTGGGCCTCCCCGCCGTCAACGCCTTCAAGATCCCGGACGAAATTCCCGACGAGATCGCCTCGATCTTCGATCCGTACGGCAACGCCGTCCATACGGCGCTCTCCTTCGACATGACCGGCGAAGACGTGCTGATCACCGGCGCCGGCCCGATCGGCATCATGGCCGTCGCCATCGCCAAACACGTCGGCGCGCGCCACGTCGTCATCACCGACGTCAACGACTTCCGCCTCGAACTCGCCAACTCGATGGGCGCCACCCGCGTCGTCAACCCGAAGAAGGAATCGTTGGCCACGGTCATGACGAGTCTCGGCATGACCGAAGGCTTCGATGTGGGTCTCGAAATGTCGGGCAACGCCCAGGCCTTCCAGTCGATGCTCGCCTCGATGAACCACGGCGGCCGCGTCGCCATCCTCGGCATCTTCCCCGGCGAGGTCTCGATCGATTGGTCGCAGGTCATCTTTAAGGGCCTGGTATTAAAGGGAATTTACGGTCGCGAGATGTACGACACCTGGTACAAAATGGCTAGCATGCTGCAAAGCGGGTTGGACATCAGCAAAGTCATTACGCACCGGATGCCGGTCGACGACTTCGAAAAAGGCTTCGCCGTGATGAATCAGGGGACGGCCGCGAAGGTAGTGCTTGATTGGGCTTAGGGTTTTTGAGATTGTGTGGCACCAAGATCGAAGTGTGGTGATATCGGGATGTAGCGCAGTTGGTAGCGCGCCTCGTTCGGGACGAGGAGGTCGCAAGTTCGAATCTTGTCATCCCGACCATTCTTGATACTGGACGAACTAACGACCGCATGGTCCCTAACTCAGAAGGCTTGGTTTTCTCCTGACTGGTCTCTCCAAATAGCTTTCTCTCGACGTCTTCGGGCGAATTGTCGAGAAGCTGATCCTCCCTCGGAGAGCCGAAATAAAACACCCTTACGCCGTTTTCTTGAACCACCACCCTTGACACCACCGACCGCAAGATCTCCCGCTGCTCGTGGGCCGGTCGGAGCTGGAAGTCCTTTTGAAACATCCTGAAGACCCTAAAGACGTGCTCCATGTTGATGACCCGGCCGCCTTTGTTCCGTCGCTCGGTCCGCATCTCGTCCAAGCTTGCTGTGACTTGGTCGCGCTGGCGCTCGATCTCTGCAACCTTCGACAGCACGGTCTGGGGCTTAACCCCGTCGGGTAGCTCTCCCAAGGTGGCAATCAGGTTGTCGACTATCCGGTCAAGGCGGCGCTTCTCCTGCTCCTTGGCGCCGATCACCTGATCGATCTCCTTGGTCAGTTCCTCGGTATTGACCGACGAATCGGCCGCGAGCTGAGCCAGGAGCTGCGGATTGCGAGCCAGTTCCATGAGTCGTGCAATCACGCCTTCCTCAATCCTAACGGCCGACATTCTTTCCACCCGGCAACGCTCCTTGTGTGAGCC
>JAYWBY010000322.1:0-5107 GCA_043781115.1 Pseudomonadota bacterium | reverse complement strand
CAAGACGTGGTGTACCCGCACAAAGTCGGTGGGGCCGACCAAAGCCGGGTACTGGCGGACGGTTCCGGTGTCGAGCGAGCTGTATCAGTTCTTGGTCGAGCTGCGTACTCAGCGGGCAGGGGAAGACCATGTCTTGCCTCGCTCTAACGAGTGGAAGAAGGGCTTGCAAGCCAGAGTGCTCCGGACGTTTTGCCAAGGGGTTCGGCTACCATCGATCAAGTTTCATACGCTTCGGGCGTGTTTTGCTACCCAGCTGATATCGGATGGAGTGGCGCCAACCCGGGTGATGAAGATTTGTGGATGGAAGGACCTCAAGACCATGCAGCGTTATATCCGCCTGGCGGGGATCGACGAGAAGGGCGCCACCGAGGGCCTGCGATTCCTACCGTCGGACGACGCGGTGATGGAGCATGTGGTCGGGATGTTCGACTTCAAAGCCTCGAGGGCGAGGCAGGATCAGCTTTGACTGGCGCGAAGGCTTTGGCTATTGTAGCCAAAATCGGGGTGTAAGCTGTTGATAAAATTCAGGTGGCATAGATTCCACCACTTCCCACTTCGGAACCGAAATTCTCAAAGCCCGAATCTGAAATTCCGCCGCCATTTTCGCCTAACCCGCCTTGCCGTCGTCCGGCGACCAACATGTGCGGGTTTTTTTGCGCCTAGTTTTCTTCACCCATCAGTTCCAGGTTCCTGGATCCGGGTGTTTAGCGCAGTTGGTTGCCAGACTTTGATGTTGATTACGAATGTATCGGAAATATCTTTAAAGATTTTGAATCCGAGCGCGCCTTCGCAATTGACGGGGTTCCGCGCCATCCATAGGTCTCGACGCCGAATTGCGCGCCAGCTTGAATGCTCGCGGCGATCAACCGGTCCATGGTGTTCTCCTTCGACGCGGACGGCGACAGGTTCACGTCGAAAGCGGGAGTAGACTGGGGGGCGGCGGCAACGTAATCAGCGAATGATGGCGCCGGTTCGTCCAGCGGAATTTTGCTGTCATGAGCGTCAGCGGTGGCTTCGCGGATGAATCGAAGAAGGCTTGCATGGTCGATGGTCGTGAGATCCATTTGGCGTCCTCCCGTTGCTTGAAGAAGGGGATTGCACGGTGCGTGCCAGGAACGGACGCTTGGTCGATCAGCAAAAAGCCGCGGATGACGCTGGCATCGCGCCGCTAGGCAAACATCGGATCCCTAACTCTACCTGTGGCCGACCGCCTTCGCGCGACTCTCCTAAGAGACGGCAGCTCGGCTCGATATTCGTAAAGCAGTGGCCCGCATGGACACGAGCGAATATTCATGGAATTTCCCGTTTTTTTGATTTACCAAAGAGTCGTCAACGCCTATTGCAACACGCGTCCCCGTGGTAAAATAAGAGCACCAACCGTCCCTTCCTTCCTGTCTTTACTCCCCTTTCCATCGACGTTTTCCATCGACGTTTCCGTCCGGAGACATTGTGAAGAATAGAGTCATCCTCGGTATCAGTTCGAGCCATGGCGATTCGTCGGCGGCGCTGATCGTTGGCGACCAGCTCGTCGCTGCCGCAGAGGAAGAGCGCTTCGACCGCGTCAAGCACTCGGCGCAGTTTCCCATGCAGAGCGTCCGATACTGCCTCGAGACCGCCGGGCTTTCGCCCGCCGACGTGGACTTGGTGGCGGTCCCGCGCAGCAAAGCCGCGGCCTGGGTCCGGAAGCTGCGTTTTGCTTGGAGCGGACGCAACACCATCACTGGGCTCACGAACTATTTGCGTCGCGAACGCAATCGCCAGTCCGACGTCGGGGCCTTGCACGAGCTCGGCTTCCCCGAGGTCCGTCTGCAGCGCGTCGAGCACCATTTGGCGCACTTGGTCAGCGTCCAAGTCTTGCAGCCCACCGCCAAGATGGCGATGCTTTCATTCGACGGGCTCGGCGACTTCGCTTCGGCGGTGACGGCGGTCGCCGACGGCTCGCGGATCAAGATACTAGGACGCACGTTCTTTCCGCACTCGCTGGGGTTCTTTTACACGGCGATGACGCAGTACTTGGGTTTCCCTTACTTCGGGGACGAGTTCAAGGTCATGGGCCTGTCGAGCTTCGGCAAACCGCGCTATCTCGACGCCATGCGTCAACTCGTTCGGACGCTACCAGGCGGGCGCTTCGAGCTGAACTTGCAGGCGTTTCCCCTCGAGCTCTTGGGCACCTGCTTTAAGATCGAGCGCGGCCAACCGGTCATCCGCACGATGTTCGATGCGGCAGTGGTCGAGAAATTGCTCGGCTTCGCGCCGCGACAAAAGGGCGGCGACCTGAAGGCGGAGCACGAGGACTTGGCGATGTCCGTTCAGGCTCGTTTCGAGGAGGTTGCGGCGCACATCCTGACCCACCTTCACGCCGCGACGAAGCTAGACACCTTGGCTTTAAGCGGCGGATGTGCCCACAACAGCGTCTTCGTCGGCAAGGTCCGCCAATTGACGCCGTTCAAGCACGTCATCGTCGCGCCGGCGGCCGGCGACGCGGGGCTGGCGATCGGCGCGGCCGTAGCGGTTTCGGGCCGGGCCATCGTGCCGGCGAGCGGCCACTGGGGCCTGCTCGGTCCAGACATCTCGATTGGCGAAGGTTCATGGGTAGACGTGCCCGTGCCGACGAGGCAACGGCAGTACGACACCGACGAGGCGTTGATTGAGCGCTTGGCGGAGGAGTTGGCGAAAGGCAAAGTCGTCGGTCTGGCCCGCGGCCGCATGGAGTTTGGCCCGCGCGCCCTCGGCAACCGCAGCATCATTTGCGACCCGCGCCACGAATGGATGAAGCGTCGCCTCAATGCACTGGTGAAGCATCGGGAGCCCTTCCGCCCCTTCGCCGCCTCAGTGTTGGCCGAACACCAGGACGCTTGGTTCAAGGGCAGCGTCCCGAGCCCTTTCATGGAGGCCGTGTTTCCCGTCGTCGACGCCAAGCGGGAGTTGATCCCGGCGGTCGTCCATGCTGACGGTTCTTGTCGGATCCAAACCATCTCGCAGGCGACCCAGCCCTTCTACCATGCGCTCATCAGCGCCTTCGCTCGCCGGACCGGCGTGCCGATGCTCGTCAATACTTCGTTCAACGACAGTGAGCCGATCGTCAGGACGGCGGCTGAGGCCTTGGATTGTTTCGTACGCGGCGGGCTCGATCACGTCGTCATAGGACGCGTCTTGATCTCTAGAGAAGAGGCCCAAGCTTGGGGTCCCGACGACGAGTCGCGCAAAGCCGTCTGAATTGTCCTCGCGACCTGTCGCGTTAATACGAGACGTCGATCGCCGCGCGGCAGACGATCTCGTTCGGATTCTCGGCGTTCGGGACACCCTACGTAATCGAATTAAACGGGGAATCGGGGAAAAAAGGAGGTCGCGGAAGTTAATTAAAACTCTCCCCGCTTCATTTCTTCCCCGACTCCCCGTTTTGCGCGGCCGGTCGCAATTCGATTACGTCGGTTGTCCCGAATTACCCCTATGTCTCCGGACCGTACCCTGCAGACCACGGAGGGGCGAAGGAGCGGACAGGCGGGCCGGAGGCATTTAGACTCCGGCCGGTCGATTCCGTGTTCCCCGCTCCTCCGTGGCCTGCATAAAAAGCGGGGCTTGCTCATTGCGCGCCCCCGACACAGAAAGTTAGGTCGCGAGCATTACCAAACCAACGGGATGACGAGCGAGCGTTTGCCGCCTTTCGGCGTGTCCGACTTCAACACGATGAAGCCGCCCGTCGGGCCGTAACCGGCGGTGCCGTAAGCGTAACCTTGAACAGCCGGGCTGCCGGCGTCCGTCGCGAAGATGCCGACGCCGGCGTCGCCGTCGATGCGCGAAACCGACCCGTTCGCGGCGGGGAGCTGCGGTCGCTTTCGCGCGACCGTTGCCTTGTCGGACGCGATCGCCAAACGGTCGTCGGGCGCCCGCTTCACCGTCATGAGTTTTTCGGACCAGGCTAAGGTCTTGATCCATTCGGTCGACGCGAAGACTCTCGGGCAAAACCTCTCGGCCGCCGAGGCCTGCATTTCGCGGGGTCAAACGAATTACCAAGCGGCGCTGAACGGCGCCTCGGCCGAACTCGGGAAGATCAAATCAGAGCGGGTCGGACTCTACTTGATTTCCGACAGATTACCCGATGTTTTTTGCCAGAAAGATCCCGAGGCGCTCGGTCTGGCGGCGGCCGACGAGTTGCACGCGCAGTTTCCCAAACTGCTAATGAGCGCGATTTATGTGGGCGTACCGGCGGGGAATTCGGATCCTGAGTCGTATCTAAAAGAGATCGTCGGTCCGCATGGCAGCGTGCTCCTCGTCAACCAGGCCAGCGACCTGGCGACGGCGATCGTGACCATCGACCAGCCGGTAGGCCTGACGGCGGCCGACCTCTCTTTGATGGTCACTTGGCCCACCGGACCGGTGTTGACGGTCAAGGTAAAGACGCTGACGCCCGCGCCCGGGAAGCCAGGTCAATGGGATTTCGCCAGTGAGCCGTTCGACTTGAGCGGCAGGGTCGGAAACCCGCCGCTCGTTGTCGAATGGTCGATTCCTTAGATGAGTCTCAGCCGTCGGCGCGACCGTACATGTCCTCGATCAGCTTCTGATACTTGGCGGTGATGACCTTCCGCTTCAAGCTGAGCTTCGGCGTCATCTCTCCGGAGTCGATCGACCAGACGTCGGGGACCAAACGGAACTGTTTGATCTGCTCCCATTGGCCGAACGCCGCGTTCAAGCGTTGGATCTCGGACGAGAAGAGGCTCTGCACCTTTTCTTGGCGTAGCGTCTCGCCGAAGTCCTTGCAGTTCATGCCTTGCTCCTTGCACCACCGGTTCAGAGCGTCGGGTTCCGGGACGATCAGCGCCGCGGGGAATTTGCGGTTTTCTCCGACGACCAGCATTTGGCTGATATAGGGCGATTCCTTGAACTTGCTCTCGAGAGCTAGCGGGGCCACGTACTTGCCGCCGGAGGTTTTGAACATTTCCTTCTTACGGTCAGTCAAGCGAAGGAAGCCATCCTCGAGCACGCCGATGTCGCCGGTGTGAAACCATCCGTCGGGCGTCAGTGCCTCGGCCGTTGCTTCGGGGTTCTTGTAGTAGCCGGACATGATGGAAGGGCCTCTAACGAGGATCTCGCCTTCTCCTGGTCGGTG
>JAYWBY010000321.1:0-13571 GCA_043781115.1 Pseudomonadota bacterium | reverse complement strand
ACTTCTGGTGATAGCCCTCGGCGGACCAGAATTTTGCCGGCGCCTTGATCTCCGTGGCGACTTCGCGGCCCATCCCCTTCAGCTTCGCGACCACTTGTTCGGCGACGTGCCGTTGAGTGTCGCTCGTGACGAAGACAGCTGACCGGTACTGCGGTCCGATGTCCGGTCCCTGGCCGTCGCGCTGCGAAAAGTCGTGGGTCTCGAAGAAAAGGCGCGTCAACGATTCGTAAGACACCTTGGCCGGATCGAAAACGACGGCGACGGCCTCGTAATGGCCGGTGCGCTTGCCGCAGACTTGTTCGTAGGTCGGGTTGTCGACGTGACCGCCGATGTAACCGACGGTCGTGGTGAGCACGCCCGGTAGGCGGCCCAAATAATATTCCGTGCCCCAGAAACACCCTGAGGCGAAGACGGCGGTTTCCTTCGCCACGTCCTCTGCCGGCACGAAGTCGAGGCTCACGGAGTTGACGCAGTGCCGGAGGTTCTTCGGCGTGTACCCTTCGCCCTGGAACACGTGGCCGAGATGCGCGTCGCAGCTCTTGCAGAGAATTTCGGTACGCCGCCCGTCGGCGTCGGTCACCTTCTTGACGGTGCCAGCGATCTCGTCGTCGAAGCTGGGCCAACCGCACTGCGAAACGAATTTGTGCTCGGAGCGGTAGAGCGGCGTTTGACAGCGCTTGCACACGTAGACGCCTTGGGCGTCGGTATAAGTGTACATGCCCGAGAACGCGGGCTCCGTGCCTTTGTCCTCGATGACGTGCGCTTCAAAAGGCGTAAGCTTCTTCTTCATTCGTCTTCTCCCTTGTCCGAAGCGGAGTTCCGGCGCTTGTGCGCGCCGTTCTTGCCTCCGCCGCCTTTCTGCGTCGCGGCGGGCTGCGGCTGGGTGGCGCCGGGCGCTGCGGCCGGGTTGCCAGTCAATTTGACGACCGTGCCGCGGACGATCGCCGTATGCCCCTCGAAAATGCCGGCCCACCACCAATGGTCGGCGACCGAGACGTCGACCAAAGCGTCGCCGTTTCGGCTTTCGACCGCTCTGTTGTAGGCGTCGTTGAATCGTTCGCCGATGCCGATCGGGATGACTCCGAAGAGCAGGATGCCCCCGGCTTTGCCCTCGGCCTTGCCGATCACCTCGTAAGTACCCGGAGCCGGCGGATCGATGTTCAGCGGGTCGGACACGCAACCGCTCAAAGCCGCGCAGGCAGCCAAACACAACAACAGGGACGCGCCGCTCTTCAGCATGGGTCTCTCCTACTTCAAGGACAGACCCTAATTTACTAGAGCTGGTAACTCAAGCCCAGCGTGACCTTCTTGTCCCAGACCTTTTTCTTCTCGGCGTCGCCCGGTTGGCGGGTCGCGCCCGGCGAGGCGATGTAAGAAAGCTTCAGCGTGAACGCCCGGTTCAGACGAATGCCGAGGCCGGCGCCGAGGTTCGGGCCAAGTCCCCCGCCCTGGCTGGATTGGGGGTCTTTGCCGTCTTGTTCGGTGACGACGGTCGTCGTCTTGTAGATGACGCCACCCATGATGTAGGGGATGAAGATGTCGCCTTCGTAGAGAACGACTTGGAGATCCACGGAGTTGCCGACGACGTGCGAGCGCGTCGAATAGGCGACGAGGTTATTGTCGTCAGTCGGGTCGTTGTTGGCGTTGGCGCGCGTCGCATTGGCCGACTTCAGCTCGTCGTCGGTGCGCGGGTCGGTGTAACCGTTGTTATAAGAGTTTTCTAAGCTGTACGAATAGCTGAGCCGGAGATAATGCCCGAGGTCGACCGCAAGCGAAGCACTGGCATATTGCGACTGGTAGGTCTGGTATTCGATATTAGACGTCGACCCGGCGACGCTGCCGGTCAGGTAGACCGCGGCGTTGGCGGGAGCCGCGAAGGCCAAAGTCAGCGCGCTGAGGCAAAGAATTCGTTTCATGCAATACTCCTCAATCGATTACCGGCGTTAGCGCACGAGGGCCGGCGCCCTCGTGGCCGTCTTGCCGTGACGCGCCGGAAAACAAGACTGATCAGCGAAAATCTTGGTCGGGCATTCGACGGTCAGAACCTCCGACGACGTCGCCCCCCGCGGCGCCAGCGAGTAGCAACTCGCGGCCATGCCGACGACGAACAAAATTAAAAACAGTTTAGTCACGGCGACCTCCCTCCGAGACGTGGTCCTGCTCTGTTTTTCGGTCGGTGGGCCTTTGGCTTAACGGGCAAGAATTACCTAGCGGCCTAACTGCCCGCCAACTCCCGGAGCTTGCCGAGTAAAGCGACCATCGCCCAGGTATCAAGCTTGCAGTAAGCCTTCAAAGCGTCGACGTGGCGCGCCATTTCCTCGGCGGAATACCGCCCGGCATCCGTCATGATCGTCTCGAGCACCCAACTCGCCGTGCTGCCGTCGCGGACGGTCAAGGTGTCGTACGACAGCTCGGGGCAAAGCGCCGGCAGCACCGACTTGATGCTGAAGCTGCCCTCGAAGGCGGGATGATAGACGTGCTCGCGAAGAATCGGCAAAAGATCGTCGATCCTGTCCGCAATCTCGAGCAGCGCGCTTTCGAATTCCGGAAGGTGGAGCGCCAGGTCGCGGATTTTACCTTTTTCAAAGCCGGCGTTGTAGGCCAGGATCGTCGCGCTGCCTTTGCACGCCTCGACCAAGGCCCGCGCCAGTTCCGGGCGCGGGTCGCCCGGCTTCGTCGCGATCCATTCGTGGTGAATGTGCCCGCCTTGGCCATCTTCCACGTGGCAACTGAACTGCGCCGGCACGCCGTCGTAAGAGCGGCAGCCTTCCCACGCGGGGACGGCGGGCGCGACAGTTTCGAAATCGAGAAAGGCCAGCGGGCCATTCAGTCTCGCCAACCGTGAGGCCAGCCCCTTCTCGACGACGGTCGTGTTGGTCTTGACGGCCAGAATTTGCCGCCGCTGAATGGCGGTAAGCTCGCCGTGCTCGTCGAGGTCGGTGACTTTGTGGAAGCCGGCGGCGGCCCATTTCTCGGCAGCGGCGAAATTGGTGAAATAGAGGGTGCTGACGTGGTGGGGCGGCACTTCCGCGTGGCAGCGACTTTTGAACGGGCAAGGCCTCGGGGAATGGCAGTGGGCTCCGATCCGAGCTGCCGGCGCCGCTGGTAGATTAAGCGTCGAAAGGAACTTTTTCGCGTTCTTCTCGACGGTCTTCACCAGGGCCAGTACGTCCTTCGTCACGTCATGGCGGGTGAAGAGATTTTTCAAATCGGGAAAGCGGCACTGCCGGTTCAAGACCATGATCTCGACGCGCTTGACGTCGAGGCCGGCCTTGCGCGCGACGTATACTTGCACCGCCGCGTCGGGAAGGTGCTCGGGCTTTACCTTCGTCGACGACTTCACCTCAATCAGACCCCAGCCGCCCTTGGCGCGCTCCAAGATGTCGACGGCGCAATAGATTTCGTCCTCGACGAACGTCGCCTCGTAAAGTGTACGGGCGCCAGCCTTCAATGCCGCGGCCGTCGCTTTGATTGGCGCCTCAAAGTCGTCGTCGGGACGTTCGATCAGAATGCCGCCCGGGACGTAGGTACGAGCCAAAGCTCCGACTTTGTGACCGGCGTCGAAGCGCGCCTGGGTCGCCCCGTCGACGATCAGCTCGGGCGCGTCCGGCTCGTTGACCGACCACCAGAGCAATTTTTCGCATTGCAGGGCCTTGGTGTAACGAGACTTCGACAAGATTTTAGGGAAAGTCATCGGGACTCGCGGGGTCAAAGGAAGGACCTGTCTTACCACCATTGGAGGGCGGAGCCCAGGAGGCTTTCCCCGGGATTTTCTGGTACGCTTCGCGGATGCGAGCCCGGATTTTCATGCTGGCGGCGCTGCTGCCGGCCACGAGTTTGGCGTTCCCGAGGGCTCAATACGCCAGCTCGATGCAGGAAATCACCTATTTGGCGACCAAGGATTTAAGCCTCGCCGACTTCCCTGTCGCCACGCCTCTGTTGGCGGCGGCGCTCGTCTCGAAGGTCACGCTGACGGCCGAAGCAGCAAAGGACCTGGTCAAACGCCTGGGTGACTCGTCGGCAAGTTATGCGAAGTACGCATGTCTCGGAAGGCACGGTCAGGACCTCGTCCCGAAGAGCGTCCGGAAGAAGTGGTTCGACCGGCTCACCAAGGTCTACGGCAAAAGCACCTGGAGCAAGCAGACTAAGGTCTATTACTAGGTGGTTTTTGCGGCCAAACCGGGCTAATACCACGTCCCGGAGCGCCGCTCCGCTCCACCGCCCGGAAGGCCCAAAATCCCGTGACCGACCCGAAGTCCCAACCCCTCAAATTCGCAGAACTATCGCTGTCCCCAGCGCTGCTCCAAGTCGTCGACGAACTCGGCTACACGGAACTCACGCCGATCCAAGCCCAGGCGATTCCGCCGCTCCTGCGAGGCAAGGATCTCGTCGGGCAGTCAAAGACGGGCAGCGGCAAGACCGCCGCCTTCGCCTTGCCGATCCTGAACGCCCTCTCGCCCTCGGGGCGCCGCCTGGAAGCGCTGATTCTCTGTCCCACGCGCGAACTCTGCACACAGGTCGCGCGAGAAATCAGGAAGCTCGGCCGCCGCCATCCCGGGCTGCAGGTGCTCGTCGTTTCGGGAGGCTTGCCTTCTGGTCCGCAGAAGGCGGCGCTGGAAAAGGGCGTACACATCGTCGTCGGCACCCCGGGCCGCTGTCTGGATCTAATCGACAAACGGAAGCTCAACTTGAAGGGCGTGTCCTCAGTCGTCTTGGACGAAGCCGACCGGATGCTCGACATGGGCTTCCTCGAGGATATCGAGACGATCTTGAAGCAGACGCCGCCGAGCCGCCAAACCGTCTTCTTCTCGGCTACTTTTCCCGAGACGATCGACACGATGAGCCGCGCTTATCAAAAGAGCCCCGTGAAGGTCACCGTCGCCGACAAAGGCGATGATGCACCGGCCATTCGCCAATGGCTCTGTCAGACCGACCGCGAGAACAAGCTCGCAACCTTGAAAATGCTCTTGGCGAAGCACAAACCTGAGTCGTCGATCGTTTTCTGCAACCACAAAGCCACCGTCTCGGAGCTGGCCGACGCGCTTAACGGCGACGGCATCAGCGCCGCGCCGCTCCACGGCGGTCTCGAGCAACGCGACCGCGACAAGGTGATGGCGAAGTTCCGCAACCACAGCGTCCGCGTTTTGATCGCCACCGACGTCGCGGCCCGCGGCTTGGACATCGAAGCCTTGGACATCGTTTTCAACTTCGATCTGCCGCAAAAACCGGACGTGTACGTCCACCGGATCGGGCGCACGGGGCGGGCCGGCCTGACCGGGCTCGCAATTTCATTAGTGACGCGTAGCGACCAACGCAAAGTCCGCGAGATCGAAGAGGCGCTCGGCACGACGCTTGAACTCGAGAACGCCATCGCGGCCCCTCGCGAACCGCGCCCCACCGAAGGGCCGAAGGCCCCCGTCCCTCATCAAGCCGCAGCGATGGAAACGCTCTACATCGGCGGCGGCCGGAAGGAAAAGGTCCGGCCCGGCGATATCCTAGGCGCGCTCACCGGCGACGCCGCGGGCCTGGCCAAGGAACAAATCGGCAAGATCGAGATTCACGACCATTTCGCCTACGTCGCCGTAGAGAAGAGCGTCGTCAACGCCGCTCTCCACGGTTTACGCAACGGCCGAATCAAGGGAAAGAAATTTCAGATCGAGCTGGTCAAGTAAGTAGCCCTGGCACGATTTGGGCAAAGGCGCCGTTGCGCACGTTGGTCCGGTGCAGCTTTTGGTCGACGCCGAAGAGGGTATAGACCGTGTTGACCACCGAGTTGATCGACAGGTACTCGTTGACGTCGTAAGTGTCGGGATGGTCTTCCCGCACTTGAGCGTTGACGAAGTTGAAAGGCTTGCCCATGACCTTCAGGCCGCTGTCGTCGAGCGTCTTGTGCGCTCCGATGGCGCCGGCCTTGATCTCTTCCACCGAGCGGAAGTTAGACTGGCCGATGACCTGGCCTCCGGCGATGCCGCGGCCGGCGAGCAGGATGCTGTTGTTGAGCGGGTTGTGGTCGTTGCCGCTCTTGGTGAAGTCGCTGACCATTTGGCGGCGCGAACGACCGAATTCCGACGCCATCATGATTGTGGTGACGTCGAAGAGCGAGCGGGTGTCGTCGTACGGCGTTTCTTTCAAGAATTTGAAAACGGAAGCGACGTCTTGCATGATCTTCGCGGCGACATCCGGCATTTTCTTGGCGCTCCCCGAGTCGTGGGTGTCGAGGTTCGGAGGTGTTTGCCCGCCGCCGAAGACCCAAGAGGCGCTGGTCGTGATCCCGGCCTTGAAGACTTCGCGGATCAGCGCCATGGTCGTCAAGATCGGTTCTTCGTTCGCCGTCAGGTCGACGTCGCCTAGTTGAAGACCGCTGATGCGGCCGGCGAGGCCAGGCAGCGCCGTCTGAGCAACGAGCAGTTTCTTGGCGGCGTTGTTGAAGCCGCCGTTGCCCTTCGCCAATTGGCGGAAGCGCCCTTCCACGTGACGACCGAGCAAGGAATCGGGGCCGACGGCCGGCGAGGCCGCCAAGCGCTGCGCGAACTGGCTCGCGGACTTCGTGGTGAGCGGCGTCGAAGCGTCGGCGTTGGTGATGTCGGCGCCGACGAAGCCGCCGCCCGTCTCGATCAGGTCCATGGCGCGCGGGGCATTGGCGCGGTTTAAGTGCGGAATGAACGACTCGCCCCCGAAGGCGCTGCCCGTGAAGAGGTAGTTCATGTTCTGCGGATGGCCGTCGAACGACGCGGTCATGTGGACGCCGTTGACGACGGTGAAGTCGCTCTGGTACGGCATCAGCGCTTCCGTGAACGTCGATCGGTAGGTCTCACCCCCGTTGACGCCTTTCAGGAGCGGCGCGTCAACCGTAGCGTGGTTAACGACGAGTTCGGCTTTGGTCAAGGCCAGCGGCCGCGAGTCGAAGAAGTACATCGGGTCCATGCCACCCGGAAACACCAGGTTCAGAAAGAACTGGTCCTTCGGCGTGGCGGGCGCGGCTCCCAAGATGCTGTTCGACTTGAACACGAGGACACCGGCTCCTGCGGCCCCGAACTGCACGAGATTGCGGCGATTGAACTGCATATTTAAATCCTCGCGCGGAGTTATTTAGTGATCAGGAAATGCGGATTGTAGAGCGCCGCGAACGTCAAATTGAAGATCGCCTCGTCCGGGACGACGGTCTTCATCTCGTTCGAGGTCGCGAATTTTTCCCACGCCGCGAACTCGTCTTCCGGGCCGTCGAGCTGCATCAGGGCCGACCAGTATGCGTGCAGCGCCTCGTGGCGCGCCGCCCCGGAGAGCGGCCAAGCGCAGAGCGGCTGAGCCGCGGCGCGGAAGGATTCGCGGGACTTGAACGGGCCGACAGCGCCGCCTTCACTCTGGCAGATCCCTCTGACGTCCGTAGCCAGGCCGCTGAACGCCATGTACCAAAGCGTCAAGTTCATCGAATTCGGCGTGCCGTTGCGGAAGCCAGAGGTCAAGCCGGTGCCCTTGTAGGACCCGAGAAGGTCCTTCAACGTGCTGACGAAGGCAGCGAAGATGCCGAGGTCGGTCGTGTCTTCGATGTAATGCGCCAAAGCGAAGGTCTCGTCGTCGAAGATCCTGAGCCCGAGCTCGTGATTCACCGCGTCGTAGCCCCGGTAGCGATTGGATTGGAGCAGTGACACGTCTTGGTCGGCCGTGCCGTCGGACGCAATTACGTCGTTCTTGGGCTTGGTCTTGGTGGAGCAAGACAAGGGCGCCATGAGGACCGCCGCGGCCACGATTTTGATCAACGTCGCGTTCATTTTTCGACTCCCTTGGCGGCTAATTGCTCCGTGACCCATAGGTAAAGGGTCTCGCGGTCTGCCGTCGCCATATGCTGCTTGAACGGCATGCGGATTTCTTCGTCGGTGGCACTGAGTCGGTCCAAGATTACTTGGAACGTCGCCTTCGAGTCGCCGCCACCTGCCAGGTTGAACCCGAGTCGCTCGTCGCCTTGGCGCTGCCAGGTGGCGAGGTTCAGTCCCCCAGAAGCGCTGCTCGCGTTGTGACAACTGGCGCAGTTCTTCTCGAGGATGCGCGCGACCTTGCACGGCGGCATGCCCTTCGGGTCAACGCCGGGCGCATAGTCATAGCAAACGCTCTCGACCGGATTGGTCTCGGTGAAGCTGTTGCTCGTCAAGACGCGCTTGATCGTCGCCTTGAGCGCCACGCCCGAGCCTCTCGCCGTCATGTCTTCGTTGAACTTGCCGCTCAAGTACTCGAGATACCCGGCGTCGAGCGCAATTTGCTCGCCGACGAAGTAGCGGAACACCGACTTGACCAGGCACTGCTGGGCTTCCGGCGCCGTCTTGATGATGGCGAAGAGGTCCTGCAGCGTCGGGTTCTCGGGATGCGGCCCGAGGTCGTTCAAGGCGTTGTCGTTCACTGAGCGGATGTAGCCGATGTTGGGCTTGCCGTCAGCGCCAAGCCAGCTCTTCAGGTAGGACTGCATGTCGACTTGGGCGCCGTCGTCGAACGTCAATTGATTCTCCGCGGAGAAATCTTTGCCGTTGATGCCGTTGTACCGGAAGAAGCCGGCGATCGGGTCGAGCTTGTAGTGACAAGCCTGGCAGCTCGGGTCCGAAGCGTGCTTGCCTTCGGCGTGGTTGGCGGGAGTCTCGACGGCGATCGGCGTCAAGTCGTCACAGAAGAAGCGCTTCAGCACGTAAGACGAGCGCTTGCGGTCGAAGTTGGTCGACGAGTTGATCATCGCCTTCCAGAACCACATGGTCGAGAACTCTTGTTCGGTGGCGGAGCGATGGGCTTCATCGGCGAAACCGAGTTTGGTGACGTCGTACGTCTTGAACGCCTGGGCCGACGTGACCTTGTAGGTCTCGGAATCGAAGTCCTTCAAGTAAACTTCCAAGTCGTCCCAATGCTTGACGGAAGCCGCCACGAGATCGGCGGCATTCGCGCCCTTGGCGTCGAAGTCGTTGCAGGCGCGACCGAGCGGGCCGAGGAGCTTCGAAATGTCGTTCAGGAAGTCGAACGGCAAACCGATATTGATCAAACCCTCGAAGTCGACTTTTTCGAAGAACTTCGAGCAAACCTCGTCGAACCGCGGCGTCGGCGTCGAAGCGATGAAAGTCTTCAGCTCGGCGAACATTTGGCGATGCTTGACGAACGTCGCGGCGCGTTGCTCGGCCATCGTCCGCGTATCGGGAGTATCGGGCGTGATCAAGGGCGCGGTCGAGAGCGGCGAAGCATAAACCGGCTGATCGGCGTCGAGAATCGAGAAGAAATCGCCGTCGGCCCGCACCGTAAGCGCCGAGGTCACGGCAGGGGGGAACTGCGCGACCGACTTGAACGTCGAGAAGAGCGTGCCGTCCGGGTAACGGATGTCGTCGGAGCGAAAGCCCAAGTAGTCGAGGTTGAAGCTGATTAACGCCTCGGTGAATTCGTCTTTCGCCATCAGCGTGTCGATGATTTCGTCCGGCGAATTCTTAGCCAAAGCGTCTAGGTCGCTCGGCGTAGTCGAGCTTTTGCCATTCGACAAAGCTTGGGCGACGCGATTGGTCCACCATGCCTTGTCGACGATTTCGACCTTCGGTTGGCCGGAGTCGGCCACGGGCGCATCACGCTTTTCGCCTGGTTTGGAACAACCGGCGAGGGTGATCAGGATTAAAGGGAGCAATGCCAGAGACTTCGACATGGGCTGCCACTCCTTAGTAGACCATAGAAACGCTACTAACTTCTTTAAAGAGGCGTGGTTTATATGCCGATTCTATGACAAAGTCCATTAGAAACGACCTATTCTAATGGTATGTGCGTCCCCGTTCCCGGCGAGAGTACCACTGGACAAGAGGCCGGTAAATTTGGCGAATCCGGGTCCCGCGCGAATTGCGTCTCGATCCTGGTCGCTCGCCGTGATTTTTTCGTGCATGGTCTTAAGACCAATCAAGGAGTCCCCATGAGCGCGAAGCCGAAGAAGACCGTTTGTCCCATTAGTCGCGTCGACTTTCTCGCCAAAGCCAAGCCTTTGACGATCACGATAGACAACGTGCCGATGAACGCCCCTCCGCGTGAATTTTCCACGGGATCGCTGGGTTGGAACCTCAACAGCAAAACGACCATGGACGTCGGCGGAACGATGGTCACGGTGCAAATCGGCATGAACGTGACCTTGGTCGGAAGCAAGGACCTGCCCGGTCGCGCCGAACCCGCAGCCGGCGCCGCCGAGACCGAAGCCTAAGTAGGGGCCTTGTCGTCCAGTTTCACTCCGCGGGCCAAGACCAGCATCGCCAGACCGTAGATCCAAGGCCCGTGTTGAACCGCCAGCGCGAAGTTGTCGTCGAAAGGCGCCAAACTCAGCTCAAACCAATGCGTCACGCCGAAAACGCCGGCCGAGGCGAGAAATCGCAAGATCGCCATGAAGAGACAACTGCGACGTAACCCCTCGGGCGCGAGGCCGTCGTCCCTGAGCGTTTCTCCAGTCAAAAACTTGGCGAAGGTGAGCTTCCTGCCGGTGCGCTGATACTTCGTCTGGATTCGAAAGAGCGGCACGGTCAGCGCGAGCGCCAGCACCGCGAAACTCAATCCCCAAAGCAGCGGGATGGAATAGCGCACGCGCTCGGCGGGATCATCAGGGTGATCCGTCAAGAAAACAAACGAGCCGAGTTCGGCGAGCGCGGGGACCGCTCGATTGAGCGCCATCGCCACGAAAATCGGACCCAAAAGCAAAGTGACGTACATCGGGAACGAGTACGCGGCAAATGCCAGCTGATACCTGCGTACGGAAGAGATCAAAACGTAATGGTCGCCACGTGAGGGAGATGATCGTCGATCAATACCAAAGCATCACCGGTCTGCGGGACCCCGTCAAGAACGATCTGGGGCGACTTGGCCGAAGCGCCGCAACGCACGGTGATGTCGAAGTAGGTCTCCCGGTAACGATAGCGAACCGAGAATTCGCGCCATTCCGCCGGCACGCAGGGCCGGAACGAAAGCTTGTCGACCTCGAGCGTCAGCCCGAGCAACGTCTCGAGCACCAAGCGATACATCCAACCGGCCGAGCCTGTATACCAAGTCCATCCGCCACGACCGACGTGCGGCCAAACGGCATACACGTCGGCGGCGATGACGAACGGCTCAACTTTGTAGACCGCCGCCTTTGCCGGCGTGTCGCTGTGGTTCAGCGGGTTGATCATCGACGTCAGCTCCCAAGCGCGCTTGGCGTCGCCGAGCTTGGCGAAGGCCATCGCCGACCAAATTGCCGCGTGGGTGTATTGTCCGCCATTCTCTCGGACGCCCGGAACGTAACCCTTGATGTACCCTGGATTGAGCTTCGACTTGTCGAAGGGCGGCGTGAACAACTTGATGATCGCATGCTCGCGATCAACGAGGCGCTCGTCTTGAGCCTCCATCGCCATGCGGCTACGCTCCGGATCACCGGCGCCGGACAACACCGCCCAACTCTGCGGCAGCGAGTCAATCTGGCATTCGTCGTTCTCGGCTGATCCGAGCGGCGTGCCGTCGTCGAAGTACGCGCGGCGGTACCACTTGCCGTCCCACGCCTCAGACTCGAGGCTCTTCTGCAACTCCGCGGCCTTCGTTAAACAGTGCTCGGCGAACGCGGCGTCTTGGCGCAATTTGGCGATCTTGGAAAACTGCTGGAGAATGTCGTAGAGGAAGAACGCCAGCCAAACGCTCTCGCCTTTGCCGTGTTCCCCGACCAAGTTCATGCCGTCGTTCCAGTCACCGCCGCCCATCAGCGGCAGCCCGTGGGCTCCCAACCTCAGTCCGCGCTGAATGGCTCTGACGCAGTGATCGTAGAGCGTCGCCGTTTCGTCCGATTTTGTCGGAAGATCGAGGTATGCTTCCTCGTCCGGTTTGACTTGCCGGCCCTCGATGAAATTGATGCGCTCGTTAAGCAACCCCGTGTCGCCCGTCCCCAGCACGTAGCGACTCGTCGCCGTCGCTAGCCAAAGGAAGTCGTCGGAGAAGTGCGTCCGCACCCCCCGGCCGGACGGTGGGTGCCACCAATGCTGGACGTCGCCTTCGTGATATTGACGCGAAGCGCAGCGAACGATCTGGCTGCGGAGCAGCCGCGGATTGCCGTGCAGGAGCGCCATGGTGTCTTGAAGTTGATCCCGGAATCCGTACGCCCCGCCCGACTGATAATATCCGCTTCGTCCCCAAATGCGGCTGGCGAGGACCTGGTAAAGCAGCCAGCCGTTGATCAGCACGTCGATCGAAGCGTCGGGCGTCTTCACTTGCACGGCGCCGAGCGTCCGCTGCCAATGGTCACCGACGATGGCGAGCGTTTGTTTCGCCAGGGGCACGCTGCAGAAGCGCCGAATCAGCGTCCGAACGTCGTCGACGTCGCGACCAACGCCTAATACGAACACCAGCTCTCTCTCTTCGCCAGGCCCGAGTTCCAAGACCGTCTGCATTGCGGCGCATGGGTCGAGCGCGGGGCCGGTCTTGCCGGAGAGACACAAGCGACGCAGGGCCTCCGGCTGCGCCAGCCGGCCGTTCCGCCCGACGAACTCACTGCGGTCGCACGTCGTCGTCCTAAACGGTTCGCTGACGTCCAGGAATGCGATCCGTCCGCCGAATTCCGCGTGGTAAGGATTCCGCGCGAAAAGCGCGCCGGTCGCTGGGTCGACGTCGCCTGTAATGTACATCGCCGTCTTGCTCTTCAACTCACCCAGCACCCACTCGCAATATCCCGTGACCGAAACCCGCCGCGTGGCGTCGGTTAAATTGCGCAATTTGATCAGGGCCATCTTGACCGGCGCGTCGATGGCGACGAACGTGGTCAGCTTCGAGTCGAAACCACCGTGGACCACTCGAAAACTGGAGTAGCCAAAGCCGTGTCGCGTTTCATAAGGGCTCGACGCCCGCGCCGGCAAGGGCGTCGGCGACCAGACCTCTCCCGTCTCTTCGTCCCGGAGGTAAAAAGCCTCCCCGGAGGCGTCGGTCACGGCGTCGTTCCGCCACGGAGTCAACCGGAACTCGTGGGCGTTCTCGCACCAGGTGCAAGCGCCGCCGCTCTCCGAAACGACCGTGCCGAAGTAGGGGTTGGCGATGACGTTGGCCCACGGCGCCGGCGTCACGGACTGCGGGGTGGTCGTAATAACGTATTCACGGCCATTGGGCGAAAATTCGCCGAGGCCGTTGCCGCCGCTCGGCGGCTCGAGAACCGGCGCGGGCGCAAGCGAGACGGCTTCCTGAACTTTGGTCGGCACGAATGGCGCGGGAAGTTTGGGGCGGCGCAGTCGTTGCTCGATCTGTTCCGCCAGCGAGCCGTTGGTGTCGGAGACTATGACTCGCGCCACCGTTTGCAAGAGAACGCGATCCTCCTCCGACATTTGCTCGACACGCCGCACGAAGATACCGCCGGGTTTGTCGATGTATTGCGCCGCAGTTCCCGCGGCGATGATGCCCATCACTTGGTCGTAAAGTTCTTGTCGATAGCCCGTGTCGTCCTCGTTCCAAATGACCAGATCGACCACCAAGCCCAAGGCGCGCCAGTAGCCGTGCGCTTGAACCATTTGCCGGACGATGTTCAACCGATCAGCGCTCTTTACCCTGAGCAGCACGATCGGCAGGTCGCCGGAAAT
>JAYWBY010000320.1:0-13578 GCA_043781115.1 Pseudomonadota bacterium | reverse complement strand
CCGCGATTCCAGGCTGTAGCCACCGGCGATGCGAAAAGCCGCTTCCGCCTTTTCATAGGCTTCCAAGTCTTCCGTGCGCGGATCCAAGGCGGTTTTAGCGAGCGCTGCTTCCATCTTTTCGCGCAGTTCGACGACTTGCGCCGCGCCGGCTTCGCACTCTTCGAGGATCGTCCGTCGAGGGTTGGGATTTGGCGCTTGGGGCAAGTAACCGATGCGGGCTCGCGTCGGCTTAAGCACTTCTCCGTCGTCAGCCTGCTCTAACCCCGAAAGGATGTTCAGCAGCGTGGTCTTGCCGGCGCCGTTAGCACCAATCAACGAAACGCGTTCGCCCTCCGGGAAATGGTAAGAGGCGTTTTCGAAGAGGACTTTGGTGCCGAAAGATTTTTTTAGACGTTCGATGCGCAGCATGGCGGCACGAGTCTATAAGAAAAAAGGCGGACCAGCCAGTCCGCCTTTCACCTAACTCGAGAGTCTTAGTCTTTAGAAGTTGCGGGTAACGTTCACCGAGTAGTTCTCTGGGCCGTCGGCAACGGCCGCTACCGGACCTAGGGCCTTGCCGCGAGCGGTGACGCCGACGACGTTGCCGCTGAAGTTATAGGCGAGATCGCTCTTATAACGTTGCTCGATGTTCATGTAATGGACGCTGAGCATCGGTAGCCGCTTGTCATAAAGGATGTTGTATGCCGACGTCTCGACGACGTCCCAGTTGTCGGTGAAGCGACGACCGAGGGCGACCGTGCCGGCGACCGGCGCCGTGAAACTATGTTCCACGCTGACACGTTTGCCGTTCAACTTGGTCTTATAAGCCATGTTGTAGAAACCATCGACCTGCGTCACGTCGAGGCGCATGACCGGCGGATTTTTGGGGTCGACCTTCGCGAGGTTGTCGAAATTCTCCGGAGCGACGTTGGCTTTGAAGTCCGGCTTCGGGATCTTCAGGCCAGACGTGATGCCTTGATCGGTCGGATCGGCTTCCGTGAAAATCCGGCGGCCTTGGTCTTCGTCGAGCGGACCAATGGTCCATTTGACTTCGGCGTGGCCTGCGTACTGCATTTCTTCCGCGGTGTCGTTGAGCGCGGCGCGCTTTTGAGCGTTTTTCGCCGGTTCGATGTCTTGCACCAGCAAGCCGTAGCGGAGCTGACCGCTGGCTGGTTTGGCTTCTTCAGCTTTCTTGCCGCCGAAGAGGGAGCTCAGACCGAAGTCGAACTTCATTCCCGAGCCGAATTTGCTGAAGAACGGCACCCGGGTCTTCGCGGACGTGGTAGCGACTTTCTGGCCTTCGCCGCCGAAGAACGCCGTCATGGACGACGCCGGGGCTCGGCTCATGCCAGGAGGATCTTTCAAGGCGGCTACGTGCAACGCCCAGTCTTTTACTTCCGGTTGCCGCGTTTTCAGCCCCTCTATGGCGGCGACTTGGGTCGTGCCGCTCAAGTTGCGAGCGATGCCGTTCAAAACGCCGGTGACTTCGGTCAGAATCTTGGCGTCGATGCCGATGACCGGGTTAGCCGGCATCTGCTGATTCAATTCTTCTTTGGTGTAGGTCTTCGTGAAGACCGAGCTGGAAGCCGTTTTCTGGCCGGCAACGAAGAACGACGGTTCGGCTTGACCCGTTTGGATGCGCGCCCAAGCTTCGGGGGTGACGAAAAGAGTCGTCGACACCACCATGACCAAAAGAGGAACCCGTCTGACCGACGCTTTGACGGCGGGCGGAATCCGGTTCTTCATTCTGCGGTTCATTTGGCGTCTTTCTTCGGCGGAGATACGCATCTTGGGGGGACCTCGTGGGGAAACACGGACGGGGAGAACGACGGCGGGTAGCAGGAAAGCGTAAGAGACCGTCGCCGACGGCGATGGTCCCGCCCATTTTGCAAGATTGAGTCCACCGATGTTTGGCTGGCGCTGCTTGGCCTAAGAGCTCTGAATTACTTGGGAGTAGCGCCTTTTCAGGTGGTCTCCCGGACCGTCCAGACTTTTGACATCAGCCGCAAAAAAGCCGCCTTTGGCCCATCAAACATCAAGAACAATCATGGAAATCAGGGCTTTGCTTAAGCTAGGATAGAGCGCCCGTGGGGTATACTTCTGAACCCCGGCAGAATGGCCTGCCACGTCCAGATTTTGCCGGAGAAAATGGCATTCGATGAAACCTGTTACGTCCGACGTCAATTTCTCGGAACTCGAACGCGACCTGCTGAAAGACTGGCAGGAGAAGCGCACGTTTTACAAATCGCTCGAGCAGCGACGCGGCAAGGAAGAGTTCACCTTTTACGACGGCCCGCCATTCGCCAACGGGCTGCCGCACTATGGCCACATTCTAGCCAACACCATTAAGGACTCCGTCCCTAGGTATTGGACGATGCGGGGTTTCTACGTCGAACGCCGGTTCGGCTGGGATTGCCACGGTTTGCCGGTCGAATTCGAAATCGAGAAGCGCGAAAATCTCAAGGGCCGCGCCGACATTTTGGCCATGGGCGTCGCGAAATTCAACGAAACCTGCCGCGCCTCTGTTCAGCACTACACCAAAGAGTGGGAGCGGACGATCACGCGTCTTGGGCGTTGGGTCGACTGGCAAGACCAATACCGGACCATGGACAAGACGTTCATGGAATCGGTGTGGTGGGTGTTGGCCGAACTCTATAAACGCGGTTTGGTTTACAAAGATTTCAAAGTAGTCCCTTATTCGCCGCGCATCACGGCGGTGCTGTCGAACTTCGAAGCCAATTTGAATTACAAGGACGTGCAGGACCCGGCCTTGACGGTCAAATTCAAGGTAAAAGGCGAGGAGGCCTTCTTCCTCGGGTGGACGACGACTCCTTGGACGTTGATCTCCAACTTGGCGCTATGCGTCGGTCCGAAAATTGCCTACGTCAAGGTCAGAGACAAGGAAACGGGCGAAGCGTACTACCTTGCGGAGTCACGGCTCGAGGCTTTATACAAAAAGCAGAAGGCGAAAGGCGCGGAAGCCCCGTACGAGGTTCTGGCGCGAGTCACGGCCCAAGAGCTCGAAGGCCGGAGCTATGAGCCGCTTTTCCCTTATTTCAAGAACCACAAAAACTCGTTCAAAGTTTTGGTCGACGACTACGTTTCGACCGACGACGGCACCGGCATCGTTCATCAGGCACCGGCCTTCGGCGAAGACGACTTCCGGGTTTGCCGCCAGAACGGCATCGAACTCGTCGACCCGGTCGACGAAGAGGGCAAATTCAAGGCCGAGATCCCGGAATACAAGGGAGTCTTCGTCAAGGACGCGGACAAGGAAATCGCGCGGTCGCTTAAGGAGAAAGGGCTGCTGCTGCGCCAAGAGCAGCTTCTCCACAGCTATCCCTTCTGCGACCGCACCGACACGCCGCTCATCTACAAGGCGATCCAAACATGGTACGTCGCCGTCGAGAAAATCAAAGACCGCTTGGTCGCCAACAACCAGCAAACCAACTGGGTCCCCGAGCATTTGCGCGACGGCCGCATGGGCAAGTGGCTGGAGAACGCCCGCGACTGGGCGATCAGCCGCAACCGTTTTTGGGGCACGCCGATTCCAATCTGGATTTGCGACCAAGACGACAAGCACATGCAAGTCCTCGGTTCGGCGACTGAACTCGAGAAGCTGGCCGGAACCAAGGTCGACGACCTCCACAGCCATTTCATCGACAAGCTAACTTTCAAGTGCTCGCACTGTTCCGGCACGATGAAACGCATTTCGGAGGTCTTCGACTGCTGGTTCGAGAGCGGTTCGATGCCCTATTCGCAGATTCACTACCCATTCGAAAACCAAGACCGGTTCAAGTCCCGCTTTCCCGCCGACTTCATCGCCGAAGGCTTGGACCAGACGCGGGGCTGGTTCTACACGCTCAGCGTCTTGTCGACCGCGCTTTTCGACAAACCTGCATTCAAGAACGTCATCGTCAACGGCATGGTCTTGGCCGAAGACGGCAAGAAGATGTCGAAGCGTTTGAAGAACTACACGCCGCCCGACGACCTCATCGAGCGTTTAGGCGCCGATAGCGTCCGCCTGTTCATGCTCAATTCCGCGGTACTGAAGGCCGGGGACTTGTCGTTCTCGGACCAAGGGGTCCGCGACACGACGCGCGCCGTGCTGTTGCCGCTTTGGAACGCCTATAGTTTTCTCTCGACCTACGCCGAAGCCGACGGCTGGAAGCCGACTGAAGCCATGGCGAAGGGCGAAGCCCCGAAAGTCGACCAAGAACTCGACCGTTGGATCATCTCGAGGTTTCAGACGCTTTGTCAGCGGGTCCACGAGCAGATGGAGTGCTACCGGCTTTACAACGTCGTGCCCCAGGTGCTCGATTTCATCGAAGACCTCACCAACTGGTACATCCGCCTCAGCCGCAAGCGCTTTTGGGGCGCGGACGACGACGGCGCCGTGCGCCAGGGCGCCGTCGGTCGCGACACCGCGGATGCCTATGCGACGCTCTTTTACGTCCTCTCCGGCTTCAGCAAAGTCTTCGCTCCGTTCGCACCGTTCATTTCCGACCGACTATACAAGAACTTGGTCGACGGTATGTCGGGTCTCCCCGATTCGGTGCACCTTTGCGACATCCCGATGGCCGACGCGAAGCTGATTGACCGCGACCTCGAGAGCCGCATGGACCTCTTGCGCCGCGCCGCCAACCTCGGCCGGAGTCTAAGGGCCAAGCACCAACTGAAGACCCGCCAAGTCTTGGCCTCGATGCTCGTCATCACGCGCCACGCCGCCGACGGCAAAGCGGTCGAGCAGGGCCGGGAATTGTTGAAGAACGAACTCAACGTCAAGGACATTGAATTCACGACCGACGAGGCGAAGTACGTTCGCCTTTCGCTAAAGGCCAATCTAAAAAGCCTTGGCCCACGCCTCGGCAAGAGTTTGAACGAGATGCGCATTCACCTCGAAGCCTTGAGCACGAAGACCGACGAAGTCGCGAAAGTCCTCGCGGCGCTGGAAGAACAGGGCAAAGTCACCATTTTGGGCCACGATCTGACGGAAGCCGACTTTTTGATCGACCGTGGGCCAAAGGATGACCGCCTAGTGGCGACCGAGCGCGGCATGACCGTGCTGCTGGACACCAAGCTTACGGAAGAACTCTTGCAAGAGGGCTTGGCGAGAGAATTCGTCAATCGCGTTCAGAAACTCCGCAAGGACTCGGGCCTCGCCGTTTCAGACCGGATCGAATTGGACGTGCGAACGGGAGGCAAGTTAGCGGTCGCGGTGCGCTCGTTCAGCGACTACATTTCGCGCGAAACGTTGGCCGGCAAGCTGGCGGTGAGCGAGGCCGGGGCTCCGATTCTTGAGTACTCCGGAACGTTCGACATCGACGGCATGAGTTGCGCGATCGGCTTGAGCGTTTTGGGTTGAGGATCTTCGTCTTGACGATTCGGTTGGTGCTTCTGGGCTTGGCCGCCTCGCCCCTGACGGGCTGCTACGTCACACGCATGGCCGTTCACCACAACGACCTGTTCAACTCGCGCCGACCCGTCGAAAGCGTCCTGGAAGACCCGGAAACGCCGCCAAAGACGCGCGAGTCCCTGCTTTTAGTCCATAAAATTATGAAGTACGCCGAGTCCCAAGGCCTAAATACTCACGGCGCGTATAGGTACTTGATCGAGACGAAAGAGCCTGTCGTGTCTTACATCGTGCAAGCCGCGGAAGCCGATCGCCTCGAGTTCTATACCTGGTGGTTTCCAGTGGTCGGCAGCGTCCCTTACACGGGCTATTTTGAGAAGTCGGAGCGCGACGAGAAGGCCAACGAGTTGCGAAAGTCCGGCTATGACGTCAGCGTCGGTGCTGCGGGCGCTTTTTCAAGCCTTGGCTGGTTTGAAGACCCGATCTTCAGCTCGATGCTAAAGCGCGGGGAGCCGGACCTCGCCCATCTTTTTCTGCACGAGCTGACTCATCGGACTTTGTGGGTTCCCGGTTCGACGGAGTTCAACGAAAACTTGGCGGAGTATGTCGCCACGACGTTGACGGTGCGTTACTTGACGGGACACCACGACGAGAAAGCGTTGAAACAATACGAGGCCAAACGGGGTGATAAAATACTCTTTTGCGACTGGCTGAAGACCTTGAAGACTGCGTTGACCGAGTTCTACGCCAAGGCGCAACCGCTGCCTCGCGAGGAGTTCAAGCGGAAAAAGGCGGCGATCTTCGAGCGCTTTCAAAAGGCGCCGCTCAAACCGAAGTTTCAAGTCGTCGACTATGTTCAGGGCGAGGAGTGGAACAACGCCTCGGTACTCGGCTCAAGTCTCTACGCGCCGGATCTCGGGCGCTTCGCCAAGGCACACGCCTGCTATGGGCACGACAAGCCCGTCAGCGCCTTTCTGGCCGAACTCAAGCTTCGTGGAGACGCCGGCGCTGACCCGTTCGCGACCCTCGACGGCATGTGCGCGCAAGCGCACGCGCGGGTGGGCGGCTGATGTGGATCGACGACGACATTCTGGAGCGTTGCGCCGAGCCGTTGGCCGTGAGTTGCTTCTTGCCGAAAGATCCTATGGTCGTCCTCGGAGCCAGCAACGTGGCGGCGACGGAAGCGGACGAGGGAGCGTGCGCAAAAGCCGGCGTTCCCGTGGTGCGCCGCTATGGCGGCGGCGGCGCCGTCGTGCTTTATCGCGGTTCGGTCGTCGTCAGCCTCGGGGCCTGGGTCAGGCAACACTTTCAGAACAAGTTCTATTTTCAGAAGGTAAACCAAAGCGTGATCACCGCTTTGGTGTCGGCCTGGCCAGCGCTCGAAGTTCTCGGGCAAAACGGCTTGAGCGACATCACCGCGGGCGACCGCAAGGTCGCGGGCACGTCGCTCTTTCGTAGCCGCAATTACCTGCTTTACCAGGCTTCCCTTCTCGTCGATTTAGATGCCGGATTGATCAAACGCTACCTCAAGCATCCGAGCAAAGAGCCGGACTACCGCGCCAATAGAGAGCATGGAACTTTTCTGACGAGCATCGGGGCGTTGGCTGGCGCCACCCCGGAGCAAGTCCTGGCGCAATTGCACGTCGCTTTGGCGTCAAGCCTGATCGCGGAACTAGGCGACGAACTCGTGGCGCCTGACCCGGCCCAATTCGAAGGTCTCCTCAACCGCGCCGCAGGTGGCCGCCGCGACGCAAGCGCAGCTATACCAAGCTGATTTCGCGCTTGGCGACGACCGTGAAGTATAGGGCCGCGGTCATTGCGGGAAAGAGGGCCAAAGCCCCCATCATCAGCGTCGTCTCGAGGATCGACACGCCAAGATAGACCGGGCCGAACGGCAAGCCGGGCAGCGTTGCGGTCCAAAGCTGGCGTGAGACCCCGAGCCTTTCGTCGAGAAAGAGGAGAGTCTCCGAAAGATAGCCAGTGCCGACCAAGACCATGTAAAGCAACGCGCCGACGGTCATCAGGTTGAAAAGCACGGTCCAACCCGAATACTCGGCGCGGCTGACGTACTTCAGCGTCAAGGCCCGCCAAAGCGACCGAAAGGCGCCTCGGCGTTCCGTCACCAAGATGACAGGTACGACGAGGCTCAAGACTCCCATGATGATGGCCGGCGCCACGAGCATCTGGCCAATCACCGACAGGAGGACGATCGCGATCACAAAAATGAGGCCGCCCGGCAGGGCCGACCGCAGTCCTTTGAGCCACGCCCGCCCAGCTTTGAGCGGCTCCTCCCCCCGGTGATGGTCGACGGCGATGTGCACCAAAGCAAAGTAAGACGTTAATACTAAAAGGAAAATGAGCGGTATCAAAGCGGCGAGGCGATGCATGTACCCCTGGGCTGGCGAGATGAGATCGGTAAAGCTTCCCGGCAAGCCAGCTTTTGAGGTAAACATCGCCCGCAGCTCGCTCACCACGGTCCCGCTCTCGACGTCGATCAGTAAGCTCAGAATCAGCTGCGGCAAGATCAAACCAAAGACCAAGATCAGCCCGGTTTGCCTGCGGGTGGCCGCGACGGTCTTAAACCCCTTGGTCCAAATTTCACGACTGGCGATCAGTTTTTTTGCCGGGGCCATCAGGAATCCATGCTCGAGTCTCTAACCATTACTGAGATCTACGCCAGCATTCAAGGAGAGTCCTCCTATGCCGGCTTTCCCTGTTCGTTCATTCGCCTAACCGGATGTCCGCTCAGGTGCCGTTGGTGCGACACAGCCTATGCTTTCCAAGGCGGCAAAGCGATGGCGTTCGCCGAGATTTACGCCGAGGTCGAGCGCCTGGGCGTGCCGTTAGTCGAATTGACCGGCGGCGAACCGCTCGCCCAAATCGGCACGCCGAAACTCATCGAAGGCCTCATCGAACGGGGCTATGAAGTCCTGATCGAGACAGGGGGCTCGGAAAGCATCGCTGACCTTCCCGCGAAGACGCACGTGATCATGGACCTGAAATGCCCGGGCAGCGGCATGGACGGACGCAACCGCTGGGAAAACCTGCGGGTCCTCAAGCCCTCCGACGAAATCAAATTCGTGCTCGCGAGCCGAGACGATTTCGACTGGGCGAAAGACGTGATCCGCCGCGAGAGCCTCGACGAGCGGTTTAAGATTTTGCTTTCGTGCGCTTGGGGCCTCTTGGCGCCGAAGGACCTCGCCGCGTGGCTCGTCGCCGAGCCGCTGAAGGTTCGCATGCAGCTCCAGCAGCACAAGTACATCTGGAGCCCGAGGACTAAGGGCGTATGAAGAAGTCGCTGAACGACCAGTGGCTGGAGCGCTTGAAGGCCGTCGAGTGCCGCGACTCGACCTATGCCGCGAAAGACCCGTGTCTCGTGATGAGCAAGGGCCGCGGTTCGTTGGTGTACGACGCCGATGGCAACGAACTCATCGACCTCTGCGCCGGTTTCGGCGCTTTGGCGCTTGGCCACAACCCCGAGGCGCATGCGGCGGTCTATCAGCGACGCTTGGGCAACGATTTACCGCCAATCGGCCACGGTATGGGCGACGTCTATCCGTCCATCGCGAAAGTCGAAGTGATCGAGGCATTGCTAGAACTCCTGCCCGAAGAGTTGTCTCGCGCGGCGCTTGCCCTGACGGGCGCACAAGCCGTCGAGATCGCGGTGAAGACGGCCATGCTCGCGACAAAACGCTCTGGGTTCATCGCCTTTGACGGCGGCTATCATGGCCTTGACCTGGGCGTGCTGCCGTTGACTTCGCGGGCGAACTTCCGCGAGCCCTTCCAGGACTACTGTGCCAAAGACCGGGTCGAATCTCTGCCGTTTCTCTGCTCCGAAGCGGAGTTGGAAGAGGCGGTTGCGCGATTGCAAGCACGAGGCGCCGGTTTCGCCGCGATCATCGTCGAACCGGTCCAGGGCCGCGCTGGCGTTCGCCAAGCCTCGACCGCGTGGCTGGAAACACTTCGCGCCATTGCCGATCGTCATGATGCGCTGCTGATTTACGACGAAGTCTTCACCGGCCTTGGGCGAACAGGCCAACTGACTTTTGCCTCGACGGTCCCGGCGGACCTCGTTTGTTTCGGCAAAGCCCTCGGCGGCGGCTATCCGCTGTCAGCTTGCGTCGGCACCGGCGCCGCGATGGACGCCTGGCCCGAAAGCGTCGGAGAAGCGCTGCACACCGGCACGTTCTTCGGCCATCCGTTTACCTGCGAAATGGCGAAGGCGACGCTCGACGAGCTGGCGAGCGCCAATCTTGCCGCGCGGGCCGATCACCTCGGCAATCAAGCGCGCTTGTGGCTAACGACTGCCCTGGGTGCTCACCCAGCCGTGAAGGAAGTCCGGGGCGTCGGCTTGATGATCGGCATCGAATTCCATGAAGCCGGCTTTGGCGCGACGATGATGGACAAACTCCGTGGGCAAGGCGTCTTGGCTCTCGCTTCCGGCGACCGGGGTGAGACGCTTAGCATTACGCCAGCCTTGACGATCCCCTGGGATCTCTTAGTGAAGGCTCTCGCCAAGGTCGCGCACGCCGTCGCTTTGACCGGATCGATCAACCAGCTAAAATAACTGCCATAAGTCGTGTTTATTCCCTTCTGACCAAATGAAATTGACCAGCTGGCCAGTTCGTGGTTGAGTGGTTCCAGAACCACTTAGCCAAAATGAACCGCGCGAGGAGCAGTACGATGAAACGAAGCCTATATGCGGCCATGGCCATCGGCATGCTTCTGGCTCTAACTGCTCGCGGCGACGACCTCCCTGCTTGGTTGACCGAGCGTCGCATCATCGGCGCCAACGACCTTGAGCCGATCGAAGCGGCGCTCAATACCGCCGCGTACGCCGCCGCTCGTATCGTAGCGCGAGTCGAAACATCGGCGGACAGCGCCGGATTCTGCACGTCTTCTCGAGTCGGTTCCGATCTTTTCCTGACCAATTATCATTGCTTCGAATTCAAGCCGTGCGATCAGATCCAGTTCCATCTCGGCTACGAACGCGGCATGGCCAACGACGAGCAGGCCGTTTTCAAGTGCAAAGAAGTCCTGAGCACGAGCCTCCCCTTCGACTACGCGCTTTACCGGGTCGAATTCGCGGGTAGCCCCAGCACGGCCGGGGAGACGAAAACCTATTCCTTCGACAACCTCGAGCTCGCGATTCCTGACGACGATAAAGCGGGCCTCGCGCGGACGTTCACGATCCCGCAGACGGGCGTCCTCACCGACTTGGCGGTGAAGGTTAAAATCACGCACTCCTACATCGGCGACCTGGACGTCGAGTTGGTCTCGGCCGCGGGTACTACCGTGAAACTTCACGACCGCCAGGGAGGCGGCGCGCACGACCTCGACCAAACCTTCACGCTTGCCTCCGAACTCGCCGACCTTCGCGGCCAAGACCCCCAAGGGACCTGGGAGCTGAAGATCAAGGATCTGGCCTCCGGCGACGAAGGCAAGCTCGATCAAGTCGCCTTCACGGTCACGACCAACGGCGCGGAACCCGCGCAGCAGAGCCAGACGGCCGGCGCGCAGCCGGACGACTTCCCGGTCGCGACCCTCTGGGAAGGTGAACTTGTCGTCGACCAACCGCTGATCCTCGCGTCGCATCCGTCGGCCCGCCCGAAAGAAATCGATCGTGGAGCCAACTGCAAGCTCCGCTCGGTCGTCACCGAGGTCGTTTCCGAACGCCAAACGTTGACGCACACTTGCGACACGGAAGGTGGATCCAGCGGGTCTCCCGTTCTGGACCGCGACACCGGCCGCATCGTGGCGCTTCACTGGGGCGGCACGGACGACTACAACATGGCCATTCCGATGTCGAAAATCCTCGAGGATCTCCGGGCGCACGTCACGCCGGAAATCCTCGCCGAACTGAAGATCGAACACTGAAGACCAAACACTGAAGTGCGAACACGGACGCGTTAAGTTAGGGCGTCGAGGTTCCGCTTGAGACTGTCCAGCTGCGAACGCATGTTGTCCCGCTGGGCGGTCGTCGTTTCGATGACCTCGGGCGGAGCACGATCGGTGAAGCTGGCGTTGGACAGTTTGCCGTCCAGGCCTTTCAAGATCTTGTCGACGCGCGCGACTTCGCCGGCGAGACGCTTCTTCTCTTTGTCGATGTCGACGAGGCCGGCAGCTGGAATGTAGGCTTCATAACCTCGGCCGACGTCGACCAGGCACTGGCCCGGACGTTGCATCGTCGCGGAAGCGGTAAAGTCGCTGACCCCTGCGAGTCGGCAAATGTCGGCCTTGGCTCCAGAGAACAGCGTAGCCAACTCGGCGGTCGTTTTCACGAAAGCCTGGAGCGGCGTCTTTGGGGGTACGCCCGCTTGCGTCCGCACCGAACGGATCCCGGAAATCAGATCTTGGACGCTTTGCCAGGCCGAAGCTTCCTTCGGGAAGCGAGGCAAGAGCGCGGCCTCGGGGAACTTCGCGACGACGAGGCTCGCCGGCCGGTCCCAGCCGGGGTGGGTCGGCAGCTTCTGCCAAATCTCTTCCGTGACGAAGGGCATGACGGGACTCGCCAGGCGCAAGATGCCGTCGAGCACGTAGACGAGGAGCGAAATCGTCGTTTGCTTCGCCGCTTCGTCGGCCCCCGTAAGGGTGTTCTTGGCGGACTCAAGACCCCAGTCGCAGAAGCTGCCCCAAATCAAATGGTAGATGTGATCGGCGGCGTCGTTGAGGCGGAACTGCTTCAGGCTTTCGTCGACCTTCTCGGCGGCGAGCGACAGTTCGTTCAAGAGCCACTTGCCCGACAAGTCTAGTTTGGGTGGCGCCAGGGGTTCGATTGTCGTGCCGGACTTGATGTTGGCGAAGAGAAAGCGCGAAGCGTTCCAGAGTTTGTTGACGAAACGGCCGCCGACCTCGAAGTCTTCCTCGGCCATGCGGATGCGACCGCCGAGCGGCGCCAGCTGCACGGCGGTGAAACGGACCGCATCCGTACCGTGTTTGGCGATGACGTCAAAGGGGTCGATGCCGTTGCCGAGCGTCTTCGAGAATTTTCTTCCCTGCTTGTCGCAAACGGTCGCGGTCAAGAAGACGTCGCGGAAGGGCACTTCGCCGCGCGTCTTCAGCCCTACCATGACCATGCGCGCCACCCAGAGAAAGATGATCTCAGGGGCAGTAACGAGCGTATCAGTTGGATAGAAGTGCTTTAAGTCTTCCGACTCGTTCGGCCAGCCGAAGGGACTGACGGGCCAGAGCCAGCTACTGAACCAAGTGTCCAGCACGTCCTCGTCCTGGTGAATCTCGGTGCTGCCGCATTTGCCGCATTTTGTAGGATCCGTCATGCCGGTCGTGTGACCGTCGCACTTCTTGCAGTACCAGATCGGAATGCGGTGACCCCACCATAGCTGCCGGGAAATGCACCAATCCTGGATGTTTTCCATCCAATGGAGGTAGGTCTTTTTCCAGAGGTCGGGATGGAATTTCAATTCGCCGCTTTTCGCGACATCGACGGCCGGCTTCGCCAATGACTTCATTGCGACGAACCATTGCTTCGACAGGCGTGGCTCGATGACTTCCTTGCTTCGCTCGGAGTGCGGGATCGTATGCTTGTAGTTCTCTTCCTTCTCGAAGAGATCAAGTTCCTTGAAGGCGCGGATGATGTCCTTCCTCGCCTCAAAGCGAGGTTTGCCGCGGAATCGTTCGGGTACCGTGTCATTCATCGTGCCGTCGGGATTCATGACGTCTAGCAGCGGTAAGTTGTGGCGCTTGCCGATCTCGAAGTCGTTCGGATCGTGCGCCGGCGTGATTTTGACGGCGCCAGTGCCGAATTCACTCTTCACGTACTCGTCGGCGATGATCGGGATCAGCCGGCCGACGAGCGGCAATTTGATGTTCTTGCCGATGAGCGCTTGATAACGTTCGTCGGCCGGATTGACGGCAACGGCGGTATCGCCGAGCATCGTCTCGGGGCGCGTCGTCGCGATGACGATGTGCTCGGCGGTGCCTTCGACCGGGTATTTCAAGTACCAAAGGTGGCCGTTCACTTCCTTGTTCTCGATTTCATCGTCGGAAATCGCGGTGCGCAGCACGGGGTCCCAGTTGACCAACCGCTCGCCGCGGTAGATCAATCCGGCCTCGAAAAGCTCGACGAAGATTTTGCGCACTGCCAGCGAGAGCTGCGGGTCCATGGTGAACGACAGACGTTCCCAGTCGCAAGACCAGCCCATGGCCCGGACTTGCTTTAAGATCGCGCCGCCGTGCTTTTCCTTCCACTCCAACAAGCGTTTGACGAAGGCTTCACGGCATATGCC
>JAYWBY010000319.1:0-5119 GCA_043781115.1 Pseudomonadota bacterium | reverse complement strand
GGTGGGGTTCAAACCCACCGGACTTCTTTGGAAAGTTTCCGACGTCACATCCTTATGTCATCTTTCCCTTTCCCCGAGCTTGGCTCGGCGCTACGGCTGTTCCCTCATTTAGAGATTCTTTTCTTTGACAATGCCGCTGCTGCGAGTGGGCTCGGTTTACGTCGCATGCCCGCCGCCCGTCATTCTTCAAAGAAAAAGAGAATCTCTGAAAGAGGAACGGCATGGGCATGACGAGGGCGAGCCCGTCATGCCCAGCGTGTCTGCCAGCGAGGGAGAGCGGCCGTACGGGCATCTCCTAACCGATCGAGTTCACGGCACCGGACAGGTCAGCGCCGCGTCGAACGTCACACGCCTCATATCCTTATCCTGCCCGATTCCCACGCTGCTGATCGACGCCCAGAAAACGTCACGTTCCTCTGCTTTGAGAAGGCGCGGAACCTTTTGGTCCTTTGTCCCCTCGAGGCCGAAGCACCAGTGCGGGTCGGCGGTGTTTTCCGGGTCGAATACCGGGCTACAAAGCACGATGGCGTTGTGCTGGCCGGCAAGCGTGTGCGTTCCATCGGGTTTAAGCGACCCGGAGAACCAGGCGTCGCCTTGGTAAGGCGGTATGTCCACCTCGCTCCGATCGAAGATGCTGCGGTAATTGAACACCCCGCCTTCGGCCTCTTCGACGTGGACGAAGTCCGTCAGATAGTTCTGATTCGGGAGGAAGACGTCGGCGCTGGTCGCCACGCCTTGGGCATGCGATTCGAACTGACGTTTACCCTCAGCGGTCCGGTAGTCGACGTCGAGTTTGACGGCGAGGGCCTGATACGCCAAGTCCGCCGCCGGCGAAACGGGGTTGACCGCGAAGTCGCGTACGGCGCGCACGTGCAGGCCGTCGGCGCTCCACCTGAGATGGTAGAAGAGGGTCGTTCCCGTGCAGAAAACCGCCTCGTAGGCATAGTCCTCGACGCCTTTCAGCTCGCGCACGACGCCGACCAAGCTGCCTTCGTACGTACGGCGGAAGGGGGCGTCGAGATAAATCGGCGTCTCGTTGAGTTTGCCGTTGAAGGTGTTGAGCGCGGTGTTCATTACGACGGCTCGGTCGGGCCCACTGCTCAGACCCGTGTCCAACCCATCGAGACCGGCTAAAGACAGGCTGCCGCTTGGCGTCAATGTCGTCGACTCCGGCACGGCGAAGGTGATTAGAGGCAACTGGATTGCGGCGCCCGTCGGCTTCTTGGGATTGCCGGCGCGCGTACCGCAGCCGATGGCCGTCAAGAGGGCCAAGAGAAACAAGCCGACGACGCTTTTGGATCGAAACTGAGCGGCGGCTTGCATGTCACACCTTGGTGAAAGGAAAGAGTTGCACGTTCAGCTGAAAGACCTGCGCGCCGGGGTCGCCGCTTTCGAGCGCTTCCATCTCGTCCATGAGCTTTTGGATTTTGGCCTTGAGTTCGGGCACCGCGGACGCCGGAATCGCCACGGTCTGGGCGCTGACTTCGCGGTGGTGTTCGTCCAAGCGCGTGATCGACTCGCGGGCAATTTCGATCATTTTCTGGTGGTAGCGGACCATGGCGATGCTGTCGACCTCGAAGGGCGTGTGCACCTTGTCGCTGGTGCGCCGGTATTCGCCGGACTTTTCCTTGTAGGTCACGTATTTCAGCTGCACCAAGACGTCTAGGGCCTTTTTGATCTCGGCCATGTGCAGCGGGAAATTAAGGTGCGAGCGAATCCACTCAGGATTGCCTTGAAAGCCTTCGAGCATCGTCATTTCGCGAATGACGGGGTTGAACCACTCTTGAAAGTAGTCGTTTTGCGAAGCGCTGAGCTCCTTCGGCGTCACGCGGCTCTTGTAAGCCATCAGGTCGCCGAAGAGCCGGTCGCGCTCCTCGGGCTTCCGAGCGTTGACGTAGTCAACCATCGTCTTGAAGTAGCGTCGCTCGTCGCCGTGGAGTTCGAGGATGGCGAGCACCTTCATCGCCGCTTTCGCGGTGAGCTTGCGGTCGCCAATGACTACGAGGCGCATCATGTTCGTCGTGCCGATCCCGAGGTCTTCGGCGAATTTGATGTAGGAATAGGACGGTAACGCCGCCTTGACGTGTTGGTACACGGCTTCCAAGTAGTCTTTGTACTCGATGAAGTCCGTCACCTTGATGGCGACACCGGCATCGCGGATGGATTTTTTGTTCGGCGATCTGGTCACGTGTCCCCCCTGACCCCTAATTTTTCGGCGAAATGATTTTAAACTTTACTGAAATCGATTTCATCTTTGATCTTAATCAATTACATGACCACTTTAGCAAATGCATGCCGATCTTTAGAACCCCTAGGTGAGCCTTTTGAGGGGTCAGAAAAATGCTAAGGAATCAAATATACCATACCTCAACTAGAAGTAATTACATATCTTTACTCGTTTTTTAAAGATTCTTAAACATTTGTCCGAAAAGAATTAGGTTCTGGAAGTGCGCCGCGGACGTTTGGAGGACTCATGTATAGGTCGTCATTCGGTACGTTTTTAGGTCTTTTCATCGTCGTCGCCTGCGGCGAGACGAGCTTCGACGCTGCTTCGCCGCGCCGCGCCGCAAAGGAAGAACCGCGGAATCAAGGCTCGGACGATGCTCAGGATGGACAGGGGGATGCCGGTGACGCCGGGGCGACCCCAGAGAAGCCCGATTCCGGCGATCAAACGGCAGGGCCAACGGTCGGCGGCAGCGTTAGCGACGACGGCGGCAACGGCGAGGGCGAAGGGTCTAAGCCCGGCAACCTCCAAACCGACGACGGCAACGTCAACGACAAGTGCGACGTGCCGAAAGGCACGCCGCAGCCGAAGGTCCGACTCGGCGGCGAGGACGTTCCCGGCAACGGCTTCGTCGGCGGTCCCGACAAGGGTCCGCTCGGCAGCGACTTCGACGATTTCATATTGACGCTAACCGGCGATTTCTTGGTCGAGAAAGACGCGATGGGAGCCTTCGCCAAAATTGGAGCCACCAAAGGCCACGCCATCAGCGTCGACTACCAGCGAGGCACGTCGGACTGCTCGCATGCCTTCAAATTCCTGCTGCGCAAATGCCCGAACAAGGAATCGACCGTCGCCAAGACCTATACCTTCAGTCCAAACGTCTCGTCAGCGGGACATTTCGATTTCACGCCGCCGGCCGGCCAGTATTTTCTCGACATCGAAATGGACGTCGGCTCCAGCACCAATCATCAATACGGCGGATGCACCGTACCTTTTCCCTTGAGCAATATGCTCTATGGCGGTGGCGTCCCGGCGCTCGTCCTTTGAAGTCGGAATTTCCGTTGCCCGGAGGCGTTTCGACCAACCTTTAGACACCCTCGCAAAATTCATAATGTGAGCTGGCGCTCACTTATGGCGGCCGCCTCTTCGCCTGCCGAATTCATATATTCTATATTAATTTCAGTGCTTTAAAATTGCGCCAAAGCAGCGCGCCTTTAACGCGAGTAGCGGCAAAGGGCATTCGAGCTTATTCTTTGCAGTGTCATCAACACCGGCAAATACGCCGGGAAACACGAGGCCGACCATGAACAAACTCTTGCGGATCGTCAAAGGCAGCCACAGCTTCATTCGTCTGGTTCAAGACATGAATCGCACCGACGAAGTCTTTCAAGTCATTCAGAAGCTCGACAACCCGGAGCTTATGCTCCCGGTCGTTGCCCACTTCAAAACGAGTGAGCGCGGCCGCGCCGCCTTCGCCGAGCAGCCGCGGGTCGGCAAGATCGATTTACAACAACTGAAGACCTTACCCGAAGGCACCCTTGGTCGCGCTTACGCCGAGCACATGCTGGCTTTGGGCCTCGACCCGGCGTTCTTCCCGCAGTTGCCCGTGACGGACGACTTGAGCTACATGCGCATGCACCTCTTCGAGACGCACGACATTTGGCACGTCGTCACCGGTTTCGCGACCAACGTCGCCGGCGAGCTCGGCTTGCAGTCGTTCTACGCCGCCCAGTTTCCCCAAGGCCCGTTGCCGCCCGTGCTGCTAGCGGCCGGCATGCTCAACACCGTGCTGCACCAACGCGAAGACAACGCCAGCCGCTTCGACGCCGTCGCCCGTGGCTGGTTCCTCGGACGCGCCGCGGCGCCACTCTTCGGCGTCCACTGGGGCGAGCTCTGGGCCGAACCTCTGGCCACCGTCCGCCAAAACTTGAACGTGCAAGCGCCCGACGCGCTGAAAGTGTTGGCAAGCTGATGACCGCGCGTCTTCGCACCACACCCCGCAAAGCCCCGCGCCAGGAACGAGCGCGCGACACCGTCGACGTCTTGCTGGCGGCGACGGCGCGGACGCTGCTCCGGGTCGGCTACGATCGGGCGAGCACCAACCGCATCGCGCTCGAAGCCGGGGTGTCGATTGGCTCGCTCTATCAATATTATCCTAACAAGGAAGCGCTAGTCGCGGCGCTGATCGACCGGCATACCGACGAGATGGCGGTCCTCTGTCAAGGCGCGCTCGGGCGCGCCGCCTCTTTGCCGCTCGCCGAGGCCGCCGCCGAAACCGTCCAAGCGATGGTCGCGGCTCACTCCGTCAACCCGCGGCTGCACAAGCTCTTGCAAGAGCAGGTACCGCGCGTCGGTAAATTAAAGCGCATCGACCAACTGCACGAGGAAGCGACGGCGATGGTTCGCCTCCTCCTTGAGAGCCGGCGCACCGAGGTCGTGCCTCCCGACTTGGAGCTCGCCGCATTCTTCGTCGTCGAAACGGTCGATTCGCTCATTCACGCCGCGCTAGGCAAGCGCCATGGGCAATGGGACGAAAACCGCTTAATCGAAGAGATTACCCGCGTCGTCCTCAGCTATTTGACCGGCAAAGCGGCGGCCGCTGCATCGTCATAACTTGCCGATATTATTGTATATAATTGCTAGGAAAATAGTGCTCACCTAGCCAAGGGCGGCGTCCGAAGAGTCTTAAAGACCTACACGACGCTTTAGCACCCGAGGCGAGACGTGAACCGTGATCCGAGCCAAATCATTCTGACGGCGCTTCTTCTTTTAGGAGCAGCCTGCACCGCGAAGAAGGATGATCCTTCGACCCAAGAAGCCACCGGCTCATCGGGCCAAGTGCTATCCGGCACGCAGCCAGTTACCGAACAAAACAGCGGCGTCGTCACGCCTCTC
>JAYWBY010000318.1:0-5120 GCA_043781115.1 Pseudomonadota bacterium | reverse complement strand
GGTGTCCCGAATTGTCACGCCATGTTGCCGGCGTGGGCGCCGGAACCGTCGAGCGAGGCGTTGCCGTTGCAAACCTTGCCGCCCTTATTTTTTTGAATCCTAGAATTCGGCCCTGCCGGGAGCTTTTAAAGGTAGTAGTGGAACATCATGTAAGCAAAATCCGTCCACTTTTTGCCGCTGACGGCGGGGGTTCGCTGCTTCTGCGCCGCGCCGTTCACTTCTAAATGCGGACGAGGCATCCACTGGACGCCGGGGCCGTACGCCTCGAAGTCCATGTCGTCCTTGTCCAAATCCCGCTTCGAGATGTCCTGAGTGATGTAGAGGTTGAGGCCTTTGACCACCTCGTAGCCCTGCTTGCCGTAGCCGACGACGCCGTTCGTCGGTGTACCCGACAGCGTTTTGTTGGCATAGGTCTGGACGTAGTCCGTCTCTAACATCACGAAAGCCTTCTCTGTAATGCCCGAGATCAGCCACGGACCGACGATGCGCCGGCTCGCTTCCGTCTCAGTGCGCATCCCTTGAAAGTAACTCAAGCCGAGCTTGTGGCGGCTGGCGAGGAAGATGCTGGCGCTCGCCGAAACGCCCTTGTCGGTGTCTTCGTCCTTCTTGTCAAAGCGGCCGAGGATGGCCGTGACGAAGACGTTGGTCTCTTCTGCGATCCGCGACAACTCCACGTTGTACGTGTCGGTATCTTCGTCCCAGCCGAGCCCGCGCTTGGTCGACAAGGCATGCTCGGGCGTATTGATGCCGAAAGCTTGGCGGAAACGCCCGACCCGTATGTTGTAATAATCAACGGGCTGAAGCAGGACATAGTGGCGATGGCTGACCATTTCGCCCTTGGATGTCGTGTTGCCAGTGCGGACGTCTTCGCGGCCGATGGTGCCGACGACCGAGACTTTTTCCGTGGCGATCCCGACTTCAAGATCCGCCTGCATCAGAAAGAAGCGACCCTCCTTCACCGCCGGCGTGTCGCGATAAGTCTGGATGGTGCGGAAGTCGCCGCCGAGGCGAAACCAGCTCGGCAACTTGACCTTGTTGTAGAGCGGCATGGCTTCGTCTTCGCCGCCTGACGTGCTGAGTACCTCGAGCGACAGCGCGCGCCCGTAGTCGGTCACCAGTCCGCCACCGGTCGGCGAGACATGGCAAACCCCGCAGTTGTTGTATTTGTGCCGAACGGTCTCCGGGAAGCTCATCGCCCGTGGGGCAAAGGCACACAGAGCCGTACCAAGTCCAAGCCACGACCACGCGAAGTTCATCAGCCGCATCATTCCACCTAAAGAAGAGCTACAGAAAGGCCGCAGAAAAGCTACTTGGTCACGGGAGCCGACACTTCGACGTGCACGTCGACGGTTTCGGCGACCGTGACGCCCATGAAACTTGGAATGTCGATTTTATAGTCCGGAATGCTCGTCTTGAACTGCACGTCCACCGCGACTTTGTCGCCGTTGCGCGCGACTTTCGCCACGCCGGCCACGGGCTTGCTGACCCCGTGTAGGGTGAGCACGCCTTCGAAAGGACCCTCGACTTCCGCGAAAGGCTTGGCCTCGTCGGCTCCCCAAGGGAGCTTCGTGACCTTGAGCGTCGCGTTCGGGTAGGTTTCGACGTGGAGGTATTTTTCTTTCATGTGGGTGTTGCGCATGTTGACGCCCGTGTCGAACGTCGAAAGGTTGAACACGGCGTCACCGTCGACTTTTGCTCCGTCTTTGGTCAAAACGCCGGAGAGGCCGTCACCGACGCCCTCAATTTTCAGAGCGCTCGGGCGACCGATGGCGATGAACGTGACTTTTTTATCGGTTGCCTTGGCGAGGTCGACGGTGACCTTCGCTTCCGCTGGCGAGGAAAGTTGAAGGAGGGAGCCGATGGCCGCAAGCACGAAAAAACGGGATTTCATCGCAAAAATCTCCAATGTTGCAAGAACTTATTCAGTAGTCGTCCAAAGCTGCGGGAGTGCTGGCCATCTCGGGTCCGCCGGCGTCGATCCAAGCGCTAAGAGTTGCCAGCTGGTCGCTCGAGAGCGAGCCGCCAAGAGGCATGTTTTTCTGCTCGACGGCGCGTTTTCGAATTGTCGAAAGCCGCTCGCTCGCGGAAGCGAAGCTTTCGAGGTTCAGGCCGGCGGAGTTGCCGCCGGCGGCTGAGTGGCAGGAAAAGCATTTCGGTTGGAAAACGGCGGCGCGGACCTCGGCAAAGCCGAGCTTCGCCGGATCGACGGTCGTCGGAGTCGTGGTCGAATCCTGGCCGTCCGTTTTGTCTTCGTGGAAGTTGCAGCCGAATCCCAGGGGACTCAAGACCAACGTCATGATGATGTTCCGCATCCCGTAGCGCATTCGCCGCAGCTCCCGCTTTTACTGGAATCAGGTAGGCCGCAAGCAGTGTCGACGTGCACTCTGCTTGCGGCCTAAGTAAGTCACGAAAAGGTCTCAGCTGCCGACGGCGGAGTCCTTGCCGGCCCAGCCGGAGGGCAGCGATGCCGCGACGACGTTGGCCGCGGTGACGTTCGCGTCGGAGAGCAGCGCGAAGAGGACGGCGCGGAGGACGCCGTAGTGCGCCGCTTCGTCGCCGCCGAGCATGCCGCTGGTTTGGGCGAGTTCGGCACTGGTGAATTTGCTGATGATGCCAAGGTACGCCTGGGCGGCGGCCGATTCTTTGAGCGCGGCGACGCGGACGACTTCTTTGACGCTCGTCAAAGTCGCTGCGGTCGCGGCGGGCAGATATTCGGCGTCGGTCTTGGCGGCGACGGCGGCGGCGACTTTGTCGTTCGCGGCCTTCATGGCGGCGATTTTCGCTTGTAGGGCATTTCTGTGTTCGGTGTGGTGGCCGACGAAGGTCACGGCGGTGTCGAGGACGGCTTTGGCGCCGGCGGCTTTCATGATTTCGAGGCCAGCGGCCTGCGTGTAGATCGAAATCGCTTCGTGCTCGAGGCCGAGCGCGATGTTCAGGAGCGCGCCGTCCGCGACCGGGTCATCGGTGGCGGTGGTGGCTTTCGCGTCGTCTTTTTTGCTGGAACCGCAGGCCCACATAACGGCGCCGGTGGTGCTGACCAAGGCCAGATTCTGCATCCAAATGCGGCGGGTCATGATGCCTGCTTCGGGCATTTTGTCGCGGGAAACCATCGAGGCTAATTTGTCGATAAAGTTCATTCTCAGCTCCTGAAATTGCAGTGATGCGCGCCAACGCATTGTTAGTTTCATTATTCTAATGACGACTCGCGATTCAGTCCACCGTGGCATGATACTGACGAGTTCGTTAAGAAGATTGCCAATTCTTTATTGGAAAAGGCCCAACGAGAGGCGTGCCGCTTTTTTGTCGAAGCGCTCAATAAATGGGCACTTGCGGCAGAGATCCTCGACGAGCTCGCCCTTGGCAAAGCCGCTCCGAATCGCCACTGCGCGTGGGGCTTCCAGCAAAGTGCCGACGTCGTTGTCGCGGCAATTGCCGAGATTCACGCTCGCTTCTTTGTCTAAACAACAAGGCACCAAAGTGCCGTCGGCATGGATGCCGAAGTGCGACGAAAGACCATGGCAGAAGCCCTTGCTCGACCGAACGGGTAGCTCAGGAGACGGCCAAACGAAGCGCGAATCGAAATTGACGTAGATCCGCCCCGCGAGGCGGTAGCTCTTCTTGCGGCGGACGTCGATCGCCATCGAGGCGAAGTCGACGTCGAATTCTTCTTCGATCCGGCGCCTGATCTCGGTGTTGCGCTCGCCGGACGACGACGGGTCCGAAAGATCCCAAAGCCGGAGATTTATGTAGAGGTCCGGCCGTTTTTCCCGGGCTTCGTGGATGAACCCGAAGACTCGGGCTAGGTAACCGCTGACGTTGCGTTCGCCGAAGTTGGCCTCGAAGCTGTGCACCGAGACGTTGACCTGGCGGACGGCGGGACTCAACAGAGCCTGGCGTTTGACGCCTTGGATCAGCGTGCCGTTGGTCGTGACGTTGACGGGCAATCCGACTTCGGCGCAGATGGCGACGAACTCCTCGAACTGGGAGTGGCCGAGGGGCTCGCCCATCAAGTGCAGGCAAACTTCGTCGGTAAAGGGGGCGATCTCCTTCGCCACCTTCCGGAAGAGCGCCGGATCCATGACCTGCTTCTGACGATCGACGGTCGGGCAAAAGTCGCACTTCAAGTTGCAGACGTTGCTGATCTCGACATAGGCCTTCTTGTACCGTCGCGCGGCGGGACCCGGAATCATCAATTGAGGCCGCTTCTCAGCATGTCGTGCCAAGCTTTCGCCGCGACAGCGGCGATCGCCTTCAGATTTCTCGAACGCATCGCGTCGCCCTTGTAGAAGGACGGCCGTTCTTCCACCGTAACCTCGCCTTGGATTCGCAGGCCGACGACCCAATTGCCCGACGCGTCGATCCCCGCCACCGCCAGCGAAGCCTCGCTGTCGGTATTCATGTTGAGCACTTGCTCGACGAACGCTCCGGGCGAATCGTGGCGCTCCCATGAGGTGACGCACGAAATCAACGCCGGCTTGGTCACCGACTCGCGCAGGAGCGGCGACAGGAGCTCCAGAACGTTGCCGTTCGTGCACCCGTCGTAGATGTCCAAGGACTTGTAGCGACTGAGGCGCTGGATCAACAGACTCGGGATGTCTTGGTCGTCGATCTCATAGAGCCAAGGCGTCAGTGCCGCTTGAACGTCGGCGAGCAGCCGCTGGTGGCTCTCCGCTGCGGTTTCCGGGAAACGCAACTTCAGCTCTACATAAGGCGGATGCGCCCGATAAGCGACGTCGACGCCAGCTCCTTTCAGCATGGGCTCGATCATTTCGGCGAGATGCGATTCGCCCTTGCCGATGACGCGCCACATCTTCAGGCGCTTGCGGGCCGCCGTCGGAATCCGGTCGACGAGGGTCGCCGCCGCGTGCTCGGTCCAGATCGCTTCGACCTCTCGTGGCGGGCCGGGGAGCACCCAGATTTCCTTGCCTTTGGCGGACACCACGAAGCCGTTGGCCGTTCCCGCGGAATTGGTCAAGACTCGTGCTCCGCGGGGGAAGTAGCATTGCTGCTTGTTCGACTCCGGGACCGAGTTGCTGAACCGGGAGAAGAGGCTGACGATGTGTTGCCAGGAGGGTTCATGGTATTCGAGCTCGGCGCCGCACCATTTGGCGACGGCGTTG
>JAYWBY010000317.1:0-1741 GCA_043781115.1 Pseudomonadota bacterium | reverse complement strand
AGAAATCCGGGGGTGTTTTAACCTCCATCGCCCGGTACAATTATCTGAGATCGCATCCGAATAAAATTTTCGAGGTGATCAAGAAACGACCATTTCGGCCGCAAGGCGGGGCTTCCTGTGACGAAGCGCAAGCAAGACAAGCCAAAGCCGAGCCGGCTTCGAAAGAAGAAGCGCCGCGTTTACTTCGAGGCGACCCAACTTCGGGAGCTGCTCGGTCAGATCAATGACGTCGCCTTTGAGCTACAGAGGACTGCGAGCTTCAACAAGTCGATTTCGGAAGCCGATACATTCGTCAACGAGCGCGTGAGCCACCAGCCCGACAGCGACGAGACACCTGAGCATCGGCGGACGAACCCTTCGCGGCGGTTCAAGCGGTATTGGGCGACGCTGACGAGAGCACAGAAAGAGGCGATGCGTCTGGTCTATATCAAGAATACGGAACGGCACAGTAAGGCTGAAATTGCGCGCCAGATCGGGATTCGGATGGAGACACTTCAGGAGCGGATTGATTACGCCATAAAGAAGCTGAAGAAGCACTTCCCGGAGCTGGGAGATTGACGCGCCCGAGCAAGCTCCTAGCAACAGGAGCTAAAGGATTGTCTGCATTCCAAAGACAGATAGTTCGTGTTATCCTCGTCTGTCTTTCGTCATTTCATCATGGAGAAACCCAGTGGGCCTCTTGACCAATCGTCCTATTGTTTGGCGCCTCGGTCTTCTCGGATTTGCGAGCATTGGATCGACGGCCGCCTTGGCCGACGATACGCCCACTCGCTTAAGGTGCACGAGCAATTACATGTATGTCGATGGAGACAAACAACTCGGAGACTACATCGATGGCTTCGACAAATGCGAAAGAGCCCGGCTAGCGGCTAAAAACGGGGCCGTTTGCTCCGGGATCCAAATTCAGGGCTATTCAATTTATAGTCTGTCGGGGGCTCGTGCGGATATAGACATTGGCCTCGAAGATTCGGCAGAGTCTTTGGACACTTGCCTCGACGCTCTTGACAGAGCAAATGATGGAATAGCTTGCGAGTTCGTCTACGTTTGGAACCAAGGATATTTCTATCACTTCGTCAATATCGCTAGCGACAAGACTCCTTTACCCTCTGTCTTCATCTTCAGGAGTGCCCGGCCGGCGATGAGCAGTTGCTATTCACGCCTGGCTAGGCTCGTGAATTCACCTTCGAAATTTGCATGCCTTCCCTACGGAGGTCCTGACTATGACGGCCGGCTCTTCGACATGGGCGCAGGAAGGGACTTGGGACGCTACGGGAATGGATCGGATGGTCGCCCGTCTTGCGAACAAGCAATTGAAGGCGCAAACGGGGAAATCGGGATCTATTGCGACGGGGCGGGCACAATTCGTTCGATTTACGGCAATGAACGCTGGCGAAATTCACAAGAGCGCGTCCGAGACTGCCAATTGATCACGAAGCTTTCCACCCCTGAACTTGCATGCAGTCCTCAGGAAGATCTAATTGACTTGAGGTCGGGCGCCGTCTTGATGCCAGGCGGGTATCCATCGAGTCTAAGTTGTGGCCGAGCGCTAAAATTTCAGAGAAATGGGCTAATCTGCTCCAGGGAGGGCGTCGTTAGAAAGTCTGACTTTCAGCTTCTGGGAGGGCAAGACGTGCAAGACGGCCTAGGATGGTGCCCGAATGCGATCCTGGCAAGCACCGAAAATCGCGTGTGTGTTCGTTCCGGCGAGCGACTCTTCAATGTGGTTAACTACACGACAAAT
>JAYWBY010000316.1:0-13591 GCA_043781115.1 Pseudomonadota bacterium | reverse complement strand
GGCGGCGTTTCGGTCGATGCCGTGGGCGTTCGAAAAAGTCTGCCAGGCGCGGGCATCGTTGGTGTTTTGCAGCGCTTGGAGGAGAGTCGGGGCCTCTTTCAGGTCCCAGTCGAAAAATCGGCCCGGATAATTGGCCTTAATGCCGCGGAAGATGCTCAAAGTGTCGAGCCTGGGACTGTGCGTCAATTTTTCGGAATTTGGGACATTTTGCGACGAATGATAACGATCGGCGATGATCGTATAGAGCCAGGTTTCAGCAGGCGTCTTCACTCTAAGGTAGGTGATGTTGGGGAAGAATTGCGCGTTCTGCCACTTCGTTGTTTTCGTTAGGGTCGCAAGGCCCTTCTCGAAACTGGCGCGGTCGGTCATCGTCGCCGGAATTTCGGCAGAATGCGCGTCTTCGGGCCAATGATTTAGGGGGTCGCTCGGTTCCGGCAAAACCGCGGCATTAAGCTGCGCTTGGAACTTCTCGGCAAGAAGCGACGGCGTCACGTCGTCGTCGGTTTGCGCCGGCCGGCCTGCCGACAACATGTCGGACGACAAAAGACCCGATTTTACGAGCGCGTCTGAGACGGGATTGCGTAGACCTTCCGCGACTTGCATTAAATAACCCAGCCAGCCGGACGTATACGTATCGCGAAGCGTCTGACGCCTTGGCTCGGGGAGAAACGATATGAAAAGGTCCTCGAACTCTTGCCGCAGATAGCTCATGTAAAGGTACTGATTCAGCTTGTGGAGCATGTTGCCCTGAGGACGGAATGTCGCGACGGCATGGTAATAAAGACGTTCGAGGCTGGAAAAGCTCGCGACCCAAACAGTCTGCGGATAGCCGCCGGCGTTGCCGAGCTGTACGTTCATGTTTGTTTCATGGCGCATCGTCGTCAACCAAGCGGTTTGGCTGTCGCCACTTTGAGACTGGCCGTCCCAGAGGTCGTCGACGCCGAGCCCGCGGCGTCGACGTTGCTTGAGAGTCTTGCGTAGGGTCGCTTCATAGGCGCGCAAGTAGGCCAAGGCATGCGCCTTGTCCTTCCCCACGAAATTTTCTAGGTCACGCATCCCCAAAGTCGGGTCGAGTACGGACGGGTCGCTTTCGGGCTTTAAAAACCACATCCAGGTATGGTCATTCACCGTATTGGTCGCTTGATCCGTGATGCAGATCGGGCCGCGGGTAACGCTGTCGATGAGCAGCAGCGACACGTCGAGCAGCCAGGTATAACGGGCATTTGCCGGAATAGCCGCGAAGTTTGTGAAGGGGTTCCAAGTGGTGTAGGGCGGCAAAGGTGTCCGGGTCGTCCACCAACGGCTGCCGCCAAAAAATATTTTCCCGTACTGGGCGAGCTTGTCGTCGCTCAGCCGCCAGACCAGATGGTTCTTGCGAGCGATGACCGTCGTGATTTTCTTGAGGCGGTAGTAGACCCGAGACGACATTCCCGGCGGATCGTACGGCTGAGGCGTGAAGATTTCGTCGAGCGGTCGGCCCGGCGGCGTTCGCGACCGTACCAGTTTGAAAAATTCACCCGGGTCTTCGTCGAAGTGAATGTGCGCCAAGTAAGAATGTTCGTATATGTAGCGACCGACGATGTCGACGTGGTTGCCGTATTCGGTCGCCGGAGAGCCGTCATAGAAGAACTGCTCCCAGCGTTCGACGGGGCCGGATAGTAGTGGTTTGGCAAGTTGGGCGCTTGCTTCGGCCGTCGGGCCGGGCGCGGATTTGTCCAGCCAGTCCGTTAGCGCTTGGTATTCGTCCGCGTCCAAGGCCGGCAAACCAAAGGGCATTCCGGCGAAGGGCATTTTGGCAAGCATCGTACGATGCGCGGCCGGCGTCGCCGGGCAGGTCCATCCAGGATACGTTTGCAGCGAGTGCAAACTAAACCCTTCTTTGTTGCTCAAGCCGGCCGTGATCGCTTGCCGAAAAATCGTTTGACGGTCGCCTTCCGCGTCGAGGACGGGGTGAAAATCCTGTTTTCGCCATCCTTCGGGGCTAAATTGGTCTTCGTTGTCGGTCCAATGCCCTTCATATCTATGAAGAACGTAATTGTCGCGCGGCGTCGTGCCGCGAGATAGCCCCTGAAACGAATCGAGTTTTAACTGGCAGGGGGACTCGGCGCACGCATGGCAGACGACGCATTTGCGCGCCAGAATCGGTTGAATGGTGTCTAGATAGGGGTCCGCGGGACCGGCAAAGAGGCGGTTGCCGGCGCGGTAAAAATGCGGCTGCTCGTCGCTCGTGTCTTGTTTGACGGCGTTAATTCCACTGGTTGGGGCGAGCCTGGGTTTACAGGCGAAAGCCACGGCAAAAAATGCGGCGATGAGCAGGACTTTTCTCATTAGGTGTCGAACTCCTTAATCCAGTCTCCAAGCCGGCCGAGAACCTTCTCCTGCATCGCGACCACGGACAGCGTGTGGTCGACCTCGGGATAGCGCTCCGATACGACGTTCCGCTTCCCTTTAAGCGCTGGGTACATTCCCCAAAACTGGCGCTGGTAGTTATAGGTATAGTCAGTGCTGACAGTGAACAGGTGGAGCTGTTTGACGCCGCGATCGGCCATGGCCGCGAGTTGGCGCTCGACGCCGGCCCGTTCGGGACTGGCGATGATCGCCCGGTATTCTTCGTCGGCCGCCTTCTCGCCGGCGAGGCGCGCTTTGGCGGCGCGCCACTGCGCTTTGACGAAGACTTTGAACCGCTTCCACTGGAGGAAGCGACTCGTGTAACGAAGTACGTAAAAGAAAGGAGTCTTGTAAGCATAGCCGTCGATGAAGGCGGCGCCGACGATGCGAGGATCGGCGCTGGCGACGATGTGCGTCTTGTCGGCGCCGGAGCAGAGGCCGATCATGACGAAGCGCTCGGCGCCGGTGCGCTTGGTCACCAGGTCCATCGCGCTTTGCGCTTCGGAAAGGGCGCGTTGTTGGTCCGTGCGGCCGTCGAGGCTGGCTTCGCTGTCGCCGAGCCCCGAGAAGTCGAAGCGGAACGCCGCGAACCCCATCGACGCGGCCAAGCGGGCCAAGAGGACGTTGAAGCGAAACGGCCCGACGCGGTGCGACACGCCGACGTTCGACAGCAAGATGGCCGGGCGGCGGCGGACGACGCTCGGGTCGCCCGTGGGGAAAGTCAGGATGCCCACGAGGTTTGAAGCAAAAACATGAACCTTTTCGTAACTCATGCCGGCCTCGTCAGATGCTCGGCGATGGCTTGCACGACGCGGCTCGCCAAGAGCGCTTGTTCGAGCAGCTCTTGGCCACGCCAGTTGCAAGCCTCGTCGACTGCGATGTGGGTGAGATTGGCAGAGGAGCCAAGGCGCGCCTTTACGTCGTCTTGGACGAGTTGCGCCATTGACGTCACGAGCGTCGTATGGCTCGCTTTCGTGAGGGGCCCGTGCGCCAAGTTCAGGGCCCTCAACGACTCCTGCAGGGCCTTAGGAAAAGCGTAACCAAGCACCTCCGGCCGAGCGGCTTTCAGCTGTCGTTCCAACGGATAGCGGCTATTGCTCATTCGCCTGATTTCCAGGCTGAGAAGTTCGTCGATGTACTCCGCGCCACAGGCGACCGGATCCCAGAGCACCAGCTCGTCGACCACGACGCCGGGCATCGGCGGCAGCGTCGCGGCGAGGGCGGCTCCGAGGCGCGCCCCGATCAAAGTGACGCGCTCGGTGCCCGCCATGTCCCCGAGCTCCTCGGCGGCAACGATGATGTCGCGGCGCCAGGCGTCGACGTTAACTTCGTCCGACGATCCTGCCGAATCGCCCGTACCGGAATAGTCGAATTTGAAAACGGCGAAGCCGGTCTTGACCAGGGCGTGCGTCAAATTGCGAAAGGCCCAGTGAACGCGCATGTATTCTTCCGGACCCGGATAACAAAGAAGGACCGCGCGACTCCGCCCTGGCCGGACCTTGGCCGGGTAGAAAACCCCGAAGAGTGGCGCGTCGGATGATCCGAAGTGACAGGGCGTCATGTCTTCGCCTCTTGGTCGAGGTTCATCGTTTGCGCGATTTGGGCCAGGGTGTTGAGGGTAACGACCATGCGGCTCAATTTGATTCCCGTTTGCCTTTCGACGCGCGCGATCATTTGAATCGCCAGGAGCGAATGCCCGCCCAACTCGAAGAAATTATGCTTGCGGTCGATAGCAGAAATCCCCAGGAGTTCTCGCCATATGGTTGCAAGGAGCCGCTCTGCCTCGGTGGCCGGCGGGGCAAAGTCGCGCTCTCCTCCTTCTGGTCCGGCCTGGGCCGCGTGCGGTAACTTTTGTTTGTCGACTTTACCCGACGGCAACACCACGAATGCGTCGACCTCGAGGACCAACCCAGGAACGAGCGACGCTTCGAGTTCGCCGCGGAGGAACCGCCGGAGATCCGTCGAGGTAAGCACTTGCCATGGCTTCACGACGAAGTAGGCGATCAAGCGCGGGGCGTCGCCGTGACCATGCAGCACGGTCGCCGCGGCGCTCTCGACTCGGGGATGACGGAGTATCGCCGACTCTAGGCACCCGAGGTTGTCGAACCAAGCGCGCACGGCGATGAGCTCGGGACTCGCGAAGTCGACCGGGAGGGCGTCCACGATGGTCATCGAATTCCGAATGATCGAATGCAGAACGGCATCGTATGAGCGCAGGAAGTCGAGGATGGTGCTTTCGTCGAACAGATCGGTTGCATAGTTCAGGCTGCCCGTCAGGCTCTCGTGGCTTTCCTTCACCCAGAAGTTGAGTTCGACGGGACAAGCGCCGGGCTCGACGTTGATCTGGGTGAAGGCGAGGTCACCGAACTTGACGTTGCGCTGGCGGGCATCCTGGAAGGAGAAAATCGCTTGCACAAGCGGTGGGTAGCTAGGGTGGCGTTCGACCTTGAGCTCCTCGAGCAGGGTCTCGAACGGCAGCTCGTCGTGGCTCGTTCCCTCGAGCGCGGTTTGCCTGACTTGGCGGAGGAACTGGGCGAACGTCGCTTGGCCATGTACGGTGGTGCGCAGCACAACTAGATTGACGAAGCAGCCGATCAAGCCCTCGGTTTCGGGTTCGTTCCTTCCGCGCACCGGGGTCGCAATCAATTGGTCAGGGCGACCGGTCCGGCGAAAGAGGAGCACCTTGAAGGCGGCCAGCAGCACCATGAAGAGCGTCGCGCCCGACTCTTTGCCGACCGCGGTCAAAGCGTTGGCGAGATCGCGCGGCATCGAGTAAGACGTCGAGCGGCCTTTACCGCTCATCGTCGCCGGACGTGGCCTATCGGTAGCAAGCGGCAGCGGTCTCGGCAGGTCGGCCAACTTCGCGCGCCAATAATCAAGCGCAGGCAGGAGCGAGCCCGCGGCGATCTCGTCATTCAGCCAAGAGCTGTAGTCGGCGTACTGCAGCGGCAAAGGCGACAGCGGCGACGGTTGTTTGGCCGAGAAAGCTTGGTAAAGCGCCGCCAATTCCTTCAGAAAGAGGTCGAAGGACCAGCCGTCCCAAATCGAGTGATGAGCGAGCATGAAGAGGACGTTGTCGTCGTCCGCCAGGCGGTAGAGCACAACCTTGAAGAGCGGGGGCCGCGTCAAATCGAAGGGTCGTTCGCAAAGGGTGTTGAACTCGGCGATCAATTTGGCTTGGCGTTCCGTGGAGGGGACGTGCCGCCAATCGATTTCCCCTAACGTCGCCGAACGACTCCGCTCGACGAACTGTTCGCTGGTCACTGGGTCGAAGCCCGTCAACAAGGAGTCGTGCCGCTCAGCGAACTCCTTGACCGCCCTCGTCATGGCTGAGAGGTCGAGACGGCCGGAGAGGCGAAACGCGGTCGGCAAATTGTACAGCGCCGAGCCTGGGCGTCGAGCTTCGTGCCGCAAGACATTAAGTTGCATGGGGGAGACGGCTTGGGCGCGTCCGTTGCGTGACTTTCGGCGCACGGTAAGCGGGCGACGGGGCCGAGTTTGCGCGCCGGCGCTGGCATCGCCATCGAAGGGCGAGGGGAGTCGCGAACGGTCGACTTTGCCGTTCGGCGTCAATGGAATAGCCGCGATTGCCTTAAATACCTGCGGGATCATGTACTCCGGCAGGATTCCCCGCAGACCCGATTTGAGCGCGCTCTCGTCGACCGGCGATCCGGTCCCGACGTACCAGGCCACGAGGCGAGGATCGCCGGGCGCCCGCTCGCGAATGCTCGCAAAGGCGGCAGTGATGCCCGGTTGTTTCAGGAGCGAAGCTTCGATTTCGCCGAGCTCGAGGCGAAAGCCGCGCAATTTTACCTGATGGTCGGTGCGTCCAAGGCATTCCAGTTGGCCATCGCCATTCCAGCGAGCGAAATCGCCCGTCCGATAGACTCTTGCTCCGGGCCTTTGGTCGAACGGGTCAGCCAGAAACTTCTCGGCGGTCAGTTCGTCTCGACCGAGGTATCCTTTGGCGACGCCGGCTCCGCCGATCAAAAGCTCTCCCGTCACCCCGGTCGGCACGGGCTCCAAGTGGCCATCGACGACGTAACACGTGGTGTTGGCGATGGGCTTGCCGATGAGGATCTTGCCTTTAGGATCTTTAACGCGCCAGCACGTCGACCAGACCGTGGTTTCCGTTGGTCCGTACATGTTCCAGAGTTCGCCTAGCCGATCGACGAGTCTTTCCGCTAAGTCTCGCGGTAAGGCCTCGCCGCCGGCGAGCCCCTTTAGCGTCTTTTTCCCCGCCCAACCTGCGTCGAACAGCAAGCGCCAAGTCGACGGCGTGGCCTGGAGGACAGTGACGGCGTTGGTTTCGAGCAACTCTTTGAGTTCCATGCCGTCTACCGACTGGTCGCGCGTCGCAAGCAGAACCTTGGCGCCTGTGATCAGGGGCAAGTACAGTTCGAGCACGTGAATGTCGAACGAGATCGTGGTCACTGCCAACAAGACGTCGTTTGGCGCGAGTCCCGGAGCCACCGCCATGCTTTCGAGAAAGTTGACGACGGCGCTTTGGGGAACCGCAACGCCTTTGGGGCGACCCGTGGACCCTGATGTGAAGATGACGTACGCCGTCCGCGCGTTGTCGGGCGGCAAGTTAGGAGGAGCTTCGCGAGGCAACTTTGCCGTCGCGGCGTCACCGACGTAGAGCGCCTTGGCGGAGTGGGACGGCAATTGCTTCTTGACCGACTCACTGGTCAAGACGAAGCGCAGGGCCGCATCGTCGAACATGGCAAGGAGGCGGTCCGCCGGATAGCTCGGGTCGATCGGGACATACGCCGCCCCGGCTTTCATGATGCCGAGGAGTCCCGCCAGCAGGTCGGGGGTCCGGGCGAGGGCGATGCCGACCAGCTCACCGGGATTAACGCCTTCGCCGACCAGGCGATGCGCGACCTGATTGGCTCTGGCATTCAGTTCGGCGTAGGTCAGGCTTTGCCCGGCGCCCGCCACGGCGCCTTTTTGGGGCGAGCGTTTGACTTGGGCTTCGAAGAGCTCCGGAAGCGACGCGGCGCTTTGGGTCAGCGGTCTGGCGAGGTTGTATTCGACCACGACCCGCTGCCGTTCGTCTGGCGTCAACATCGGGAGCGCCCGGAGCGCGGCTTCCGGCGCGCGCGTAACGCTGGTAAGGAGGCAAAGATAACTCTCCAGCCGGTCTTTGATCGTCCGTTCGTGAAAAAGGTCGGCATTGAATTGGCATTCGATGGTCGTCACGCCGTTGATTTCGATGACGTTCAAAAACAACTCGAAGTTTTCAAAGCTCCGAGGCGTCGTCTGGAACCTAGGCGTCAAATCCTGGAACCCCAGCTGCTCCTCGCTCAGGCCTTGGTCTACGTTGAACATTACAGAAACGAGCGGCGAACGACTTGGATCGCGGTCGATGACCAGATGTTTGAGGAGGCTACCGTACGTAAATTTTTGGTGATCAAAGGCATCCAAAACTTTGGCGCGAACTATCGAGAGAAACCCAGTGAACGATGCCGAAGGGTCGACGTCGCACGGCATCGGAAGAAGGTTGACGCAGTGGCCGACCAACGCCTTACCGCCGACCGCGGCTTGGCCCGCCGCCGGCACGCCGACTACGAGCTGGTCCTGGCCGGAGACGCGCCCGAGCCAAGCGTAAAATCCGGCCAGGAGGACCGTGAAGTAGCTGGCCTTCTGCTTGGCCCCGAGGCGTTTCAGCTCGCCGACAAGGGCAGTTGGAATCACCAAGTCTTGGCGGCGCGACCGGTAAGTCTTTTGCGGCGGGCGAGGGGCGTCCAAGGGGAGGTCGAGAACCGGCGCGCCGCGCTGAAATTGCCGGCGCCAATAGGTTTCGTCGGTCGACCGTTCGTCGCTGTCCTGGTGCGCCAGCTCGTCGGCCGCGTAGTCGCTAAAGCGCGCCGCTTGCCCTAGATTTGCCGGTAAATTGTGGCTGAAGGCGTCATAAAACGCGCCGAGATCCTTCACCAGTACGGCGGCCGACCACCCGTCGCAGATGACGTGATGCGCCGTGAAAACGAAGACGTGCTCGCCCGGCCCGAGGGTGAAGAGCGCCATGCGAAAGAGCGGGCCCTTGACGAGATCGAAGGGCGTTTCAACCTCCCGCCGTAGATATTCGGCGAGGCCGGAGATCTTGACCTCGAGCCCGCACGGCAGTGTTCGGCAGACGCAGACGTTGGTGCCGTCGGGCGTCAACACCGAGCGGAGCGCTTCGTGGCGATCGACCAAGGCCTGAGCCGCTTTGGCAAAGGCGCCGAGGTCGACCCCGCCGACGAGTCTTACCGACCAAGACTCGTTGAACGCGCAGGAGGCGTCGGCGCCCCAGTCGGAGGCGGCGAAGACCTCGCGTTGGGCTTCCGTCGACGCAAAAAAGAACTCGAGCTCAGGCCCGGCGAACGGATTGAAATCAACGCGGATCGGGCCAGGACTTTCGTTCATTTTCGTATTATATGCCAGGTGCCCACGAATTCCGAATAATTTAGCCAAATCAATGCGTTGAATATACCTGACGACAGCGACTTCGAGCATCAGAGATCATGAGCGCAGCCCTGGCCCGATGGCTGCAAGAAGGCGCCCGTATTTTCATTCAGATGACAGGCCATGACCGGATAGCCCGAGCCGCTGTCGGGCATGGCGAATGCAACGACGAAGTCGAAGGCTGGATAGCCGCTCTTTTGTTGCATTTCCGCGGTGGTCTTGCCCACGGCCGCGCCGGCGCTGGTCGCTTGTCCAGTGGCCTGCTTGTCCCAAATGTTGGTCAAGAACACCGACGCACCAGCAGAGTTGCATCCGGCGATTCCGCCGGCCGTGGTGCCGGTGACCAGGCCTGCAGCATACGAGGCCATGATGCGGGCCGTTCCGTCGTTCAAGCCAACCAGCCCGCCGATGCAGGTGCTTCGACCACCGCTGCCCGCCACGCTGGCTTTCGAGTAAGAGTAGATGATTTGCGTGCTGTCCGAGTTTGAGCCAGCTAGGCCGCCGATGTTGGGTGAGCTGCCGCCATTGATCTTTCCCGTTACGGAGTTGGCGGCGAGCCATGCGCCGCCGCCGGCTCGACCGACGATCCCCCCGACGTTTCGGGCGCCCGTCACGTTGATGTTTACATCCTTCAACCAAACGTGCTCGACCGTCGCACTAGTGGTAAATGCGGAGAATAGTCCGACGTTGCCGTCGCCCGGGGTCGTGATCGTCAGGTGGGAAATCTTGCGGTAGTTGCCGTCGAAGTCGGCCGAGAAGTTTTTAATTGGAGTCCATTCCATACCCCCCAAGTCCAAGTCGCAGGCCAGCGCGAATCTCGAATAGCCCGGGATTTTTCTCTGCAGGACCAGCAACTCGTCAGCGTTCCAAATATTCAGCGCGGGAGATCTTACCGGCGTCGCCAACGAGCCGTTGCCGCACAAGGGCGGTCCCGATGGCGCGTTGTCGGCGAAGTCACGAATCTGCGGCGCTCCAGAGCCGGACTGCGACCAGACATTGTTGAAATCCCAGGACGACGGATAGGACGAGCGGTCTCGAAGTGCGGCGGTCGTTTTGCCGATGCCGCCGGCACTGGCAGTGACGCCGCTTACTTGCGTGTCCCAAAACGAATCAAGCACTTTTGGCGCCGAGGAACTTTTTCCCATGAGGCCGCCGAGAGTGCCCGGACCCGCGAGGCGACCCGTCGCGAAGGAGCGCGTGATTTGTACCGCCATGCCCGCCAAACCGCCAAGGATCGAATCGACATCGTCGCCGGTGACGCTGCCCGTTGCATAGGAGTCGGTCACTTTGCCACCAAAGGCAACCAGGCCGGCGCCGATGCCAGCGCCGAGAAGTTCAACTTCGCTCGCCGACGAGGAGTAAAAGATGTTGCTGCCGCCGGCGTAGCCAATCAACCCGCCCAGGTAGCCACTACCACTGACGAGACCGTTGGCGTGCGAGTGGTAGATATTGCGCGCTCCGCTTCCGGCAAGACCACCGACAAAGCCAGTGCCATTGACGGTGCCAGTCGCGTACGAGCTCATAATTGTGCCGCCGTATCCGACCAAGCCACCGATCGCGCCGTCAAGGCTTCCGCCTGTGACACTTGCCGTGGACGACGAGTTAACGATGACGCCATCGTCGTTGGTCCCCACCAGACCGCCCATGGCGAAGAGCAAGCGACGGGAACTATTTGGCCGCGCCACGCCGCCGCTCGAAGTCGAGTTCGAAACCGCGCCTTTCCGATTCAACCCAATCAGCCCGCCGACGTTGCTGGTGAATTCTGATGTGGACTTGGCGGAATAACCCTGTTGAGTGACCGAGCCGGCGAAAGAACAATTGGTCACCGGCCCGCCCGCCACAAACGACAGGGCGGCGTTCCCAGTCCTGAAGACATCGCCATTTGCACCGATTAAACCGCCGATGGATACGGAATCGGCGGCGGCGGTTACGGTCGCAGTCGACGACGAGTTGCTTATCGCCGCCGCTTTGTTGAATCCCACTAGGCCACCGATGTGGTCAAGCAGCCCGGAATTGGTGCTCTTGGCGCTCTGCTGAATGCCTTGCACGGTGCCGCCGGTCACGATGCCGGCATCTATTGGACCCGAATTGGTCCCGACCAAACCGCCGACGTCATTGAAACCCGTCGCGGCACCGCTTACACTTTTGCAACGAGTGACTTTTCCCGCATTAGTTCCGACGAGAATCGCGACGCTGCTACCTCCAGTGACTCTGGCGCCCGAGAAGTTTAGGTCCGTGATGACCGCCGTGTTGGTCGTTGAAGAAATGAAGGCGGCATTGTTGCCGGCGGTGATCGTGAGGCCCGATATCGTCCGGCCGCGACCGTCAAGAGAGCCCGAAAAACTCGCGATGGGAGTCCATAATCCATTCAGAGAGATATCGTTGTTCAGAATGTACGTGCTGCTAGGACAGTCTCTAATTGCTGAAAGCTGCGCTTGAGACTCAACCTGGTAAGTATCGAGGCAATCCGGCCCTGGCTTCTTTTTCTTTTTAGCATTCGCATCGTCTTTTGAGAGGGCGGTTTGGTCGGAGCTGACGGAGCTGGCCGACGGTTTATCGGAGCCGCAAGCGGCAAATCCCGCCGTCATGATCGAGATGAATCCGAGAGGGAGGATAAGGTTCTTCATTTGTTTCTGATCCTTCAAGGGCTCGACTCGATGCCGGCTGGGGTTTGAGTTCTTGTGCGCTTATATACTCTTCGGCATAATATTTGAAACTTTTAGAAACTGATAATAATACAATAATATCAATAGTTAACAATGTAGTAATTTCTTGGATGTTGATTAATTAGAACTTCAATTTCCGGACCGGCAATCAGGAGTGTGCGTTATCGTCGGGATATCTGACCTCACTCGGTTAGCCTCTAAACCACTGTAACATAAGATAAATTCAGTCCTAAACTCCGGCTTGATTTGTGCCGACGAACAGCGCATGACGAAAAACCACATAAACTCGTCCGTAGTCCCTTTGAGTTGGTACCTAGCGGTAGCCGCGTCGTCCATTGCTCTGTGCGTTGGCATTGAACTGTCGCCGATGGGTCGCTGGATCTCGCGTCACGTCGCTCGACAAGTCGAAGTAACCGTGCGCGCCGCCCTTCACCGGCAGCCGGAGCTGGATAAAAGGCTTAAGGTGTATATACCGCCAATGCGCCAAGGCGCCGACGCCACGATCGATCTCGGCGCCGTGTTGAGCAAGCTACCCGTGGGGCGGCCACGCATGGTTTTGGTCGATCCCGAGCTATTTCGCGAGTCAACGGCGTTCACGCTTGATCCTTCGCTGAGCACGCAGCTCAAGCTCGCCACTGGTGGCTGGTTTGGACCTGCCGCTGCGGCGAATCCGGTAGTAAGCGACACCGAATACTCCGAAAAGGAGATTGAGTCCTCGGCTCTCTTGGACTACGAACCCGGACAAGTGCTTTATCCGCCGACGGCGAACGCGCCCACTTGGTTCAAGCAGATAGGCTATGCTGACCTAATCGACGATGAAGGCATGCGGCCAGCCAGGCGAGCCGGCAAAGACCAAATCGCCATTCACTTGAGCCTCCTTGCCGCGTCGACCCTCCACTTCAATGGAGGCTCTGTCTCGGCGGACGGCGCCATTATTACGCCTGGCGCCGACGGCGTGATCGTCGTCAATCCGCCAGACCTGCGTTTGCTCGCGGACCGAATTCGGCCAATGGCGGATATCGATTCGGATGCTGGCCCGCGTGAAGGCGACACGGTGCTCCTGGCAACTCGCGACCGCGCCAAGACCTATGCGATTCTGGTGAATTCGGTGCTGTCGCGGACCTGGATTCGCGAAGCGCCGGTGTCTTGGTTTCTAGTCATGATAAGCGGCATATTCGCTGCCTGCATCGCCGCATTTTACGAAGGTCGGCGACGCAAACAAGGTTTGATCGTCCTCTTCGTCGCCTTGCCCGTGCTTGGCCAGTGCCTCTTTAGTTTTAACGGAGTGAGTTTGCCGTGGCTCACGTCTCTCGGCGCCGCCACTCTTGCCGGCGGCCTCCTGACCTTCCTTTCGATGCATGACCGCGGCCAACTTCGCCAAGCTTTGAAGTTGAAGATCCACGAAAAAGTGTCGGAGCCGATGCTCGCGGACCTACTGAGTCGAATGGACTCCCTGAGCACGGAGGCCTCCGATCGGCTGCTGACCTTCGTGGCCGTCGAACTCCATGCAATGGCACCGCCCGGCGAGGCGGCGCCGGACGCGAAATTCCATCTGAAGCGCGCCGCGCTCCTTAGCCAGATAAAAAAGGAAATCTTCGCTCATCAAGGGATCATTCACTCGTATAGTGACAAGATGTTGCTTGCCTACTTTGGGGCAACGCTGGACGGCAGCCAAGTGGAAGGGTCGGTACCAACTGTTGACGCGATAAATGCGGCCCTATCCATTCAGCAGGGCCTAATTGAACTGACTTGCAGGTCCGACGACATCCTGGCCTCCGCAAAGATCGGCGTCGAAACCGCCATGGCGGTAGTCGGCTTACTGAAGGGCGGTAGCGCTTGGAATTTTACCGTCGTCAGCGATGCCATGGGGGTTGCCGAGCAGTTGAAGGCTGGCTGCAATCCTTATCGCATCCTTCTGGGGCCAAAGCTGGCCGATCTCGCGCCGCTTCCTGAACTAAACGCGGGGGCCTTGCAGATTCGCGAAATGCAAGCGTCCTCCGGCGAATGGGTCGGATCTTTGGAAGTCGTCCCGGCCGCGCCTCCTGGCTGTGACGTCGCCGAAGCCGAGAAGCGCTACTCTTCGGCCT
>JAYWBY010000315.1:0-13633 GCA_043781115.1 Pseudomonadota bacterium | reverse complement strand
TTGCCCCTAGATCTAGCAAGGAGTTTTCCGGCGCTCTTTATCAAATGATAAGAGTTGGAATGATCAGGCGAATCGCCTTCATAACGGCACAATGCTCGGACGAAAGCGGTGCCTTCGTCCGAGCAACGTGTCGTGGCTTTTTACATTTGATCAGAATTCCAGCGCGACGCCCGTTTCGAGCAAGCTCTTCAGACTGCTCAAGACGCAAGGCCAACCCATCGAGACGCTCTTGATCAGCGTGCTCGCGAGAGCGAAGTTGTCGTGGGTGACGGTCAACTTGACGAGGTTTCCTGAAGGCTCCAAGTCAAAGACAACGCGCGACGGCTCTTCGGCGCGGAACTCCGGCTTCGACTGCGACTGCCAGGTGTAGGAGAGCCGCGTCGACGGATCGTACTGCAAGACTTTGCCGAGGATCATATTTGTGCCGTCGGCCTTCGACACCGACAGCTCGGAGCCGACCTTCCACGACGTGTTGATGGAGAACCCGAACCAATACTGGCGGGTGAATTCGGAGCTCGTCAGCGCTTTCCAGAGTATTTCTTGGGTCGTTTTGATGTAGCTGACGTTGACGAAATGCGGCTTGTCCATGTTGAGGTCCTCTTTCTCTGATGGTTGTTCGAGGGCTAGTTTCAAGGCACCGATGGCCTGTACGCGACTTCGATCGTATTTGCTGATCCAGCGGTCGTAGATCTCTTGCACGGGGGCGGCGTTTAGATAGTGCAACTTCTCGCGCCCGCGCCAGACGACGACGATCAGATTGGCGGCTTCCAGGATCAGCAGATGCTTGGTCACCGATTGACGAGCCATGTCCAAATTCTTGGCGAGATCGCCGAGGGTTTGGCCGTTTTCGGCGGACAAAAGGTCGAGCAGCTTGCGACGGCTCTTGTCGGCGAGGGCTTTAAATGTCTCGTCCATGGGAAACATTATATGCAGCCAAATGGCTGCATGTCTAGGAATTTCTTCCCTAGAAATGCAACATCCCGTAATTAAAAGGCAATGGCGGTCAAATCTGGGCGGCGTAGGCAGTCTATTCTGGGCTCGCCGTCGACGATTCCGTCGCGGAATCTAGAAAGGCCTACCCATGTTCGTCCCGACCTCGAAGACCTGGACCCTGCTCGTCATCGGATCCCTGGCCGCCGGCTGCGGCGCCAAGAGCGGTGGAGGCGGCGGCGGCGGCGGCGGTGCACCACTCCCGAATCTGACGGCGAAGCCGTCCGGCAGCGATCCCTTGCCGCTGAAGTTGGAAGACTTGCTGCAGGACGTGGCTCCCGGTTTCAACAATGACGGCGCGACCGAAGGCCTCAAAGAGCGGCTGGGCGACCTGACGGCGCGCTATGAAAAAGTCTCTTACATGCGGAATCCCAGGGCCTTCGCGCACAGCTTCGCTGACGCGCCGAAGGACGAGAAAGTGGTCGTTGGTTCGACTTGCGAGCCCTTCTCTTCGCTTTTCACTTTCACTTACGACACCGTCTGGATTAGCGCCAGCACCTACATCGGCGAGAGCGGCCAGACGCTATTTGACTTCACCGTCACGCCGCACGCGACGTTGCCGGCCTACGCCGCGACGGTCTTCGACCTCGACCGCGACACGCAAGGCAAGGACGTCGAGACGATCGCCGTCGGCACGAGCGGCCCCAAGACGCTCTGGGCTTCGGACGAAGTCGAGAAAGACGACGGCGGCGCGGTCGTCAAGGAACAGATCTGCGTGCATCTTTTCGACGGCGACCTTTCGACGCTGAACTCTAAATGCTCGGACTGGACGAGCGACGGCTCGGTCTCGCGCATCGACACGGCGCAAACCGACAGCTTCAAACCCGGCGCTTTCGCCAACGACTTCAGTTACCAAATTACGATGAAGAGCGACGCCCGGAGCTTCACGACGAGCGGCCAGCAAACGGGACCGGACGGCTTGCACTACGTCGTCGACAATAAGGTCGCGTCGACGTCCGAAGCCGGGATCCTCGGCGGATTCTTCTGGTCCTTCCACAAAGCTGACGCGGATCTGCAGTATACCAACGACGCGACGGGCGACGGCGCCTCCTGCAAGATCGCCACGGTGCGGAATTTGACCGAGTAGACATGGCTCAACTTGCCGAATATTAAGCAGTAAATGCCAGGCCGTATCAAGAATTCCGCCGTTATGCCGATATATTCAGCATGATCAGGAAAACCGTCAAATTCCGTTCCGCTACACTCGTCTTGAGCTTAGCGCTCGCGTCGTCCTGCGGCTCGGGCGATTCCAGTCGAACCGAGGTGGGCGGCACGCAGGCGTCGTCGACGGGTTCGGCGCAATCGGGATCCGAGACTGCGACGGGCTCGTCGACCGACACGACGACGACGACGGACACGGGAACGTCGACTAACACTGCAACTGGCTCAGGATCGTTGTTGACCGGCAAGGATATCGTTTACGCCACGTCCTGCGCGCAGGATCCGACTTCCAGTCTCTATCTGATTCGGCGCTTCAACACGCGGTCAGGGGGAATTCCCGGATTGGAAGCCGAGTACTTTGGGGCCGCGGGGTGCACGGTTGCGGTCGGCAAAGTAACCATGCTAGCGAACGCTGAGGACAAGGCGACGAGCGTGACGCTCAACATTTCGGCCGCCTCGTTGACTCTCTCGATCGTGCCGCCGACGGCCAACAGCTCGAGCCTTTGCGGCTACACGAACTGGCCCGTCGGGTCGCCTTCGACCAAAGACATCTTGGGCAAGACCTGCGACGTTCAAGGTATCAAAATCGCGCCGAAGTCCACGGACACTTTTACGGTCCCGTACACCCTCGTCGGCTCGACCCTGACCTTCGCGGCGCCGGCGGCGGGTGCTCCGAATTATGCACAGATCGCCGGGACTTACACCGCGAAATGACCCGACCGCCCAGTCGGCGAAGCAAGGCTTCAAGAATTCGCTAAATCGACCGATCCTTCGGTCATGACCCGAGACTTTCCTCGTCGCCTTTCCGCCGCGCTCTTTTTGGGCGTCGTTGTCGCGTCCGCCTGCGGCGGCGGCGAGACGACGCGCACGCAGACGGCGGGTACGCAAGCCACCGCTACCGCGGTGGCGTCGGACACGTCGACGACGACGACGACCGACACGACGACGGCAACGACGACCGACACCGGGACCAACAGCCAGACCGCTACGTCGACGGGGACGGGGACAAATGAAGGTCCCTTGAAGAGGGACACGAAGTTCGTCACGACCTGCGCTTCTGATACGGTGAGCGGTCTTTTCCTCAAGACGTCGTTCGCCGCCAAGCTCAATGCCTCTCCGACGTTTGAGAAAGCCTATTTTTCAAATGTAGGATGCACCGTGCAATTGGCCACGGTGGTGCTTTCGACGTCAGCGGTCGACAATGGTTCGAACCTAGTCTTTACGGTGACCGATGCTTCATTGGTATTGACGAGCGCGCCGCAAGACGCCAACAGCACGGCCTTGTGTGGCATCACCGATTGGTCGTTGGGCACCGAACAAACTAGGACCATCTTGGGCAAAACCTGCAACTTCATGGGCGTCAAGGTCGCGGCCAAGGACGGCGACAAGTTCACCGTTCCTTACGCTTTGAGCGGCACGACGCTGACCTTCGCCGACTCGGTCGCGCCGGCTCCGGCCTATGCATTGTTTGCTGGGACGTATAATCCGGAGTGAGAGTCAGGGGTCCGTCGCGACGAACGGGAAAGCCGGACGTTCTGGAGCGACACGTTCAGCGACTCCATCTCGCAGAAGCGGCACTTGGTATCCTCGTCCGCGTCACCTGATCCCGCTCGGATGCCCCCGCACTGGCGTTTGGCCGAGGACAATGATGTTCTCCACCTGTCTCGCCGGGGGAGGCGTCCGTCAAAAACGCCGGATCGAAGACTCAGAACGAGATGCACTGATCCGTGCTACCGGCCGGGTGCTTCCAAGGCAAGGCAAAGGTGCCGTCCTTGCGGGCGAAGTCCGCCGGGATCTCTTGCATCGCATAGCCGAAGCAGTTGGCGTCGGTCGGGCTGACGAAAGCCGGCTTCAAGGCATACTGGTAGGTTTGGCAAAGCGGCGGTTCGCCGCCGAGTTGCCAGCCCTTCGCCCAGATGTGCGCGGTGACGGCGGCGGAGATCGCCAGGCGCTCGACGATCAGATTGGCGAAGTAAGCCTTCACGGGTTGACCGTAGGACGGCGCTAGATTGCCTTCGCGGTCGACCAAGGTCGTGACCGGGCGGCGGCAGGCGTTTTCGAGGGCTCCGGCGGCGTTGGTGCCGGAGATCAGTTTGGTGGCTGCAATCGTCTCTTTCTGGGCGTCGGTCTTGGCGGCGTCGAACTGGGCTTTGAGGTCCTTGGCCAGCGTCAAATCCTTGCAGTTGGGCATGTCCCACGCTTCTTTGGCGGTCGCGATCGCATATTTGAGGTCGAGGGAGGAGACGGTGTTCTTGTGGTAGAGGCTGTCGTTGGCGACGGCGAGCATGGTCGCGACGATTTCGTTCTCGGGTTTTACGGCGCCGAAAAGGTCCTGAGCGCGTCGAGCGAAGTACGCGACCGAGTGCATTTTGTATTTTGAGGCGTGCAGCAGCGCCTTGGCGCGGGCGAAGACTTGGGCGTCGAGGTCGAACTCGAGGGAGTCGACGATCTCGCTTTCAAAATAGGAATGGATGCCCTTTTGCTTAACGGAGATGCCGTTGTAGTCGGTCGTGACGTGGTAGGGCATCGAGACGTCGCCCGAGAAGTGGGCCATGATGCCGGCGAAAGCCAGGCTCGTGCGGGTCGGGTGGTTTGGGAGCGCATTGAGCGTATTGCACGCCGCGCGCGGGTACTGTTTCAAGTTCCAGACGTAGAGGTTGAAGAGCTGTTGGGCGCGCCACGGCAAGGTGCCGTTTTGGTAGAATTTGCCGGTCGGCTGGAGAACTAGAAATTGCTTCTTCGCCTCTTCGTAGTCGAGCGAGACCTGGTAGTTGCCTTGAGCGTCGACGAACATGTCGCTGTCGAAGAAGTGCGCCGCGTCGCCGAGCAGCGAACCGTCCTCTCCGTCCCCGTTGTCGAGGTTGCGCCAATGGATGTCTGGAACGTTAGCGAGGTGACCCATTTGCATGTAGCGCGAGGCCAACGCGGTCGTGAAACCCTGGAGAAGGGCCGGGTCGATCTTCTCTTGAGTGAGCGTCTGGTCTTCGCCGGCCAACCGGGCCGCGGCGCGGCCGATCAAGTTGTGGCCCGTTTCGCCCCAAGCAAAGGCTTTGGCGCCGGAACCGACTTGCATCAAGGCGACGAGGGCCCAAGTTAACTGCTTACCCATGATTTCCCCAGATCGAATGCGGTTGAAGATGGTGCTAAGGTCCAGTTTCCGAAAAGTTGCGCATAGATAGCACAACTCGGGCTACGTTAAAAGTCCCGCGTGATCAGCCACTTTGACGCCCTGAGTGGGGCCGCGGGATTTCCCCGCCACTACGCGGGATTTTGAGCCGGCCGGAGTTTAGCGCTCGGTAGCGCGAACCGCCGTCAAAAGCACGTGTGGCCGCGCTTTGACCATATCGTTGGTAGCCAGGTCCTCGACTTTAGCGAAGGCGACTGTTACCAGTTGGGGCCTAGTCCGCGGGGCGCCCGGGGTGTTTTTTTGGCAGAATTTGACGCTGACTTGATGGGCCGGCGTGGCCATCCGGCTGACTTCGACCAACTCTTCGAGGTTGGCCTTCACCCGAACGAACTGAAGGTCGGCATTGAAGGCTTCCGACCGATTCAGCTCAACCACGATGCAGGGGGAGGCTTTCAGGATCATCTCGGTGATGATCCCCGTTTCGCAGCTTCGAGTGAGATCCCAGCGCCGCAAGAACTCCGGTTCGGCGTCGGGCCAAGGGCACGTCACGGCTTCGGGCGCGGCGAAATCCGGCGACTTGCCGTTTTCGGCGTCGGCCCTGAGCAGCGTCGCCCAAAGCCGATTGCCGTCGATCGATTGTTGCTCCGGAGTCAAGATCACTTGTGGTGGAGTCATGATCTCCGTGCCAATGCCGCCAGTCTGCCAAAGGCAAAGACCGACGACGAGCGCGGTGAGAAGTAGCGACGCGCCGGCCCTCGTCCGGCGGCCGAAGTGCGTCACCTCGGCAATTCGGACGCCCATGACGAGAAAACCATTGGCAGTGAGGAGAGAAAGCGGCGGCGCGAGCTCGGTCAAATAGCGCGAGCTGATGGTAAACGTGTTCAGGTAGAACCCACAAAGGCCGGCGAGGGCCATCAGGGCCCAAAGCGACGAAAGGGCCAAATGGGTCTCGAGCGCCGAATGCCGTCCGGTTCTTCGCCGGTGCAGAAAGTCGAAGACGGAAAGCCCGAAGCCAGCGCCCGCGAAGAGTAAGGCGGCAATTCCCACATGGCGGAAATGCAGCTCGCGCGTCCTCGGGCTCACCGTCCAAAGGCTCGAACCTTCGGGCGCGATGACGATGGTGGCCCAGAGGTCCTTGAGCTTCGCCCAAAGGGGAGCTTGAAAAAAGGGAGAGTTGAAACGCAGGGCGTACAAGTCGGTGTCGAGCGGTCCCCCGATCACCATGCCATGGCCAAATTCCCACGGCCGTCCAAAGCGCAAGGTGTTGGTCACGAACAAGAACGCCAGCTCGGCTCCAACCGCGGCGCATAACAAAAGGAGCTCCCGGCGTTTGAGAGTCCGCGTGCGTAATCCTTTGAGCAGAGCGACGGCGAGGGCGGCGCCCAGAAAGAAGACGCCCGTCGGTTTGATCAGAATGGTGAAGCCGGCGACGGCGCCAATTACCCAAAGTGGCGGATTGCCACGCCCGGTGGCACTTCTAAGCAAAACAAAGTAGCTGAAGAGCCCGATCAAGCAGTTGTAGGCGACGGCTTCCGACCAAATCGCCATGCCGTTGAAACGGTTCGTGAAGAGATTGATCCACCAGGGATAGAGAAAAAGGGTCCATCCGGCCCCGAGAAGCAGCGTCCAACGCGTCGGCGCCGAGACTTCGCGCGGCAAAACGCGACTTAACGTTGCCAGGGAGAACGTTGCGACGAACATCGAACAGCCAAGGAAGAAGAGCCGATCCGAAAACGGCAGTTGGCCGGCGGCGCGGGCCAAGAGGTCGAACGGCGCGCGCAGCAGCGGCACGCCTAGACCCCAGATCTGCTCCATCCCGTGCGGCCCAAAGGCCCAATCTTGATTAACCCAGCCTGCGAGCGACCTGGCGATCCAAAGATGGCCGTCGAGCAGCGCCTGGCTTTGAAGAATATAGGTCGGGTAATAGGAGTACCAGACGCCGACATGGGTCACGAGGCCTGAGAATTTGAGCAAGAGCGCCGTCAAAAGAACGGCGAGGACGAGGGGGGCGGCGCGCTCTAGTTTCGTCATTTCAAAGACTCAACGTCAGAAAAAATTCGTGGCCGCGCCGCGGGCCGACGTCCCAAGCGGCTTGAAAGCCGACCGCCCGGCGATCCACCCTGAATTTCGGGGTCGGCCATGTTTGCCCAAGCGGTCTGCGCCGCGAGTCCCCAGACGAAAGCCAGCGCGCCAACCCAAATTTTCGCCGCCAAACCGCGCGCCACGTGCTCCTCATAATTCTGGAAAGAGTAAGTGTTATCGTAGCATGCTACGATCGAGCCCCGAAGGCTCCAGGAGTAAAAGATGGCCGCGCGCTTTGATTTTGCCTCGATCAGAGAAAGTTTCAAGTACACCCCGCGGACCCTCCGTTTGGCTTGGGACGCGGCCCCAGCTCTGTGCGCCGCCTTGGGCGTCTTGACGGTGCTCGGGGCGCTGCTGCCGCTGGCCATCGCCTTCACTGGCAAAGTCATCGTCGACTCCGTCGTTGCAGCGGATGAAGCGGCGACTTTGCGCTTTGTGCTGCTCGAGCTGGCGATCATCGTCGCCCAGGCTTTGGTCTTAAGAGGTGCTGGGTTGACGAGGCAGCTCCTCGGCGCGCGCCTGTCGGTCGACATCAACGTCATGATCTTAGCCAAGGCGCAGAAGCTCGAATTGCGCCACTTCGAAGACCCTGAATTCTACGACCAGTTGACGCGGGCCCGCCGCGAGGCGTCGTCCCGCCCGCTGTCGGTCATCACCGACAGCTTTCAGCTCCTTCAGAACGTCCTGACGCTCGGCGGCTACATCGCCTTACTTCTTGGCTACAACGCGTGGGCTGTAGGCGGCCTTTTCCTCGCGGCGTTGCCGGCGGCTTTTGCCGAGATGCGTTTTTCGACCGCGGCCTTTCGCTTGCGCAACTGGCGCTCCCCCGAGTCTCGCCAGCTGAACTACGTCGAACACGTTCTTGCCAACGACGGGCACGCCAAGGAGGTGAAACTCTTTGGCCTCGGGCCGCGGCTGCTCGACCGCTATCGCGGCACGGCCGAACGGCTTTACCGAGAAGATAAACAATTGGCGGTTCGGCGGGCGGGCTGGGGCTACCTGCTCTCGCTTATCGGCACGGCGGCGTTTTACGGCTGCTACGCGCTCATGGCCGTGGCCGCGGCGGCCAAAAAGCTGTCGCTTGGTAGCTTGACGCTCTACGTCATGGCATTCCGGCAAGGGCAGCAGGCCTTCCAGTCGATCCTCGCGGCCATAGGCGGAATGTACGAAAACAACCTGTACATGTCGAATCTGTTCGCCTATCTGGCCATCGCCGAAGGCCAACCGGCGCCAAATGCGCCCACCGAGCCCGTTACGCTGGAGTCCGGCCTCCGCTTCGAGGGCGTCGGTTTCAAATATCCTGGCCAAGAACGCTGGGCTTTGGAAGGCATCAGTCTCTTCATTCCTCGAGGCCAGAGCCTGGCGCTCGTCGGCCACAACGGCGCCGGCAAAACGACGTTCATCAAACTCTTGACTCGACTCTACGAGCCGACGACCGGGCGCATTTTGCTCGACGGCAAGGACTTGAAGGAGTGGGACTTAGCGGCGCTCCATCAACGCGTCGGCGTCATCTTCCAAGACTTCAATCGTTACCAATTCACCTTCGAGGAAAACGTGGCCATGGGCAGCATCGCCCATGCCGCCGATCAAGCGCGCCTCGAGCGCGCCGTCAAAAGCGGCGGCGCCGAGGACGTCTTGAAGCAATTGCCGCAAGGGATGCAGTCGCCGCTCGGGCGCTGGTTTCAAAAGGGCACGGAGCTCTCGGGCGGGCAATGGCAAAAGATAGCGCTAGCTCGCGCCTTCATGCGCGAAGAGGCCGACATCCTGATCCTGGACGAACCGACCGCGGCGCTCGACGCGGAGGCCGAGTACGCCGTCTTCGAAAGTTTCCGGGCGTTGACCAAAGGTCGCACGACGATCCTGATCTCGCACCGCTTTCCAACCGTGCGCATGGCTGACCGGATCGTCGTTATTGAAAGCGGCAAGATCCAAGAGCAAGGGACGCATGCCGAGCTGGTCGCAAGCGGCGGCCGCTACTCGCAGCTCTTTGCGATCCAGGCCCGCGGCTACCTCTGAATCCAGCGGAAGGTCAGATTTACGCGAGGAGCGACCGGGTGCGGCCGCTTCTCGATGCAATGCTCCCAGAAGTGTTGGGTTTCGGCGCGCATCAGTAAAAGGCTGCCAGGCGTCAGATCGAGCGCGAATTTCAGCGTGCGGTCAGCCACATGCCGCAGCTTGAAAGTCCTCGTCGCTCCGAAGCTGACGGAGGCGATGGTCGGATTGGCGCCGAGCTCCGGTTCGTCGTCGCGGTGCCAAGCGACGCTGTCGCGCTCGTCGCGGTAGAAGTTCAATAGAACGCTGTTGAACGATGCGCCGCTTTGGCATTCGATTCTACTTTTGAGGTCCAGGAGCGTGCTCGACCAAGGCGTTGGTTGCATCGTCACGCCCGAGTAGGCATATGGCACGTCGGGGTCCCCGTACCAAGCCGTCAGCCTCGGTTGAAGTAACGATTTGCCGAAAAGGACGATCGGCTCGTGCCTCCAAGCGGTCTCCGCGACGAGATGGCCGAGGTGAACCTCGCTCTCCGTGGCAGAAAAACAGCCGGGGAAAAACAGCACCTCGCCGTCGCGGGGCAACAAATTGACGCCGAGGGCGGGGAGATTAATCGCTGGCGTAGGGGGCAGATTCATCCCGGGATTTTGCGCCCGAGGGGCCTCGCTCGCCAATGCCAAAATGACCGAACTAATCACTTACCGATCACTAATGCATCACTCACAGAACGCTGATTGACGAAGTCGCGCCACCCTGGCGCGCCGAAGGATTGACTCCTTTTGCTAGGGAAACTAGGTTCCGCCCCGACAACGGAACCACTTCCAAGGAGGACAAGATGATTGCGAAGATGCTTTTAGGACTCGTGTTGATTTTCCCGACGTTGGCCCACGCCAATGGCGGCATCGGCCATGACTGCACGGTGTTCGACCGTGACTCGCGCCGCTGTGACGCCGACCCTAGCTGCCAGTATGACTACAACTGGCAGAGCTGCAACGACCGTTGGAACGGCGGCGGTGGCGGCGGCGGCGGCAGCCGCGAGTGTTCGGCGTACGACTTCGACGTTCGTCTCTGCAACCAGCAAAGCGGCTGCAGCTACGACCAGCGCGACCGGCGCTGCGTCGACGACTGGAACCCGGGCCCGGGCCATAACCCGCAAGGTTGTTGGGACATGAACAACGACCCGTATCAGTGCAACCAATCCTTTGGCTGCTACTACGACAACCGCTCGAGAACCTGCCAATCGGACAACGGCCCCGGCCCCGGCCCCGGTCGCGAAGTTTGGGAGTGCACGGCCGTTGACGCTGGCTGGGAAGAGCACGCCGGCGGTCACTCGACCCAAGGTCGGAGCTACCAAGACGCGCAGTGGGCGGCGATCGAACTGTGCGAGCATTACCACGGCTCGTGCGTGATCCGGAACTGCCACCAAGTTCGCTAATTTTCTTTGACCAAAGAAAGAAGGGCGCCCGGTCGATTGCGACCTGACGCCCTTTCTCATGCCTAGAAATCCTAGAAAAGAACCCGCACGCTTAAGCCGCCCTCGATGTAGCTGTAAGTGGCCGGCGTCAGGAGCAGGCTCGGCGCGATTTCGGCGGCGATCTGGACCGGCGACTTCGGGATGACGAGGTTCATGCCGAGCGGGATGCGGGCGCCGACGTAGGTCCGGCGGTTGTCGCTGGCTATTCCGTCGTCGTCGACGATCCGGTCGTCTTCTTCGTGCAACGCGACGGCGCCGAGGCCCCAAAATGGCGTCAAAATCGGCGCGCCCTTGATGGCGTTGCGGTAGTCGAACGCATAGTCGCCCGTGACTTCAAAGCTTCCGTGCGAGCCGAAGCCGAATGCGCCTTGAAGAAAATGGTCGCGGCCGAGTTCGTCGTAGACGGAGAGGCCGGGGACGCCGGCGAATCCTATCCCGATACCTGCTTGGTCACCGGAATCGTGTTGGGGCGAAACGCTCATGCCCACGGCGAAAGCCTGTGAGGAAGCCAAGGTCAAGATTAGCGCGGCAAGAGTGGATTTCATGGAGTTTCCTTTATTGGGGTCGCGGATTCCCGGTCCTAACTTTTCGTAAAGCAAGCGTCATGCCACGCTCTGAAACCTGGATGCGGGAAAGTGAGGCGGTACCGAAGCAGATTGTGTCTCGATTTGGTTGCAAGTTGTCTCCTTTTTGAGGCGTTCGGCTAAATTCTCATGATATTGTGGCTGGCACGGACCATTCATCTAACCGCGGCTTTGGGTAACCGCCGCTTTCGGAGAACGCATGCAAGACACCGTCAACAATGGAATCGGAGCCGTCGCCGGAATCGTCTATTTGGCGATTATGATCATCACTTTGGCGGGAATGGCCAAAACGTTCATGAAGGCCAATCAATCAGGCTGGGCCGTGATCATCCCGATCTACAACATTTACGTTATGACGCGCGTCGCCCAAGTCTCTGGTTGGGTGGTCGTCGCCTTCTTCGTGCCTCTGATCAACGTCGTCGCCGCAATCTATCTCAAAGTCAGAATCGCCTCAGCCTTCGGCCGAGGCCCAGGCTTCGGCATCGGCCTGCTGTTTTTGCCCTTCATTTTTTATCCGATCCTCGGCTTCGGCGACGCGCAGTTCCGCCAGCTACCCGTAAAGGCCGGCTAACGCACGATTTTTCGTTCATGTTTTGTTCGGACCGGTGGTAGACTTACCCCGTTCTCACACTCACTGATCCATTGGAGGCTCCCGTGCGCCAGCTGCTATCCCTGCTCGTCGTCGGTCTGTCGTTCGCACCGTTGACCGCTCAAGCCCAATCTCCGGCGAAAGCCCCCGCTTCGCAGCCTTCGACGAAAGGCTCGGCGACCAAGACCCCTGAAACCAAGCCGGACCCGGCGGAAGAAAAAGAATCCGCCAGCACCGCGGGCATGGGCTCGAGCGAAGGCAACCGCGTCGGCAAGATCGCTTCCATCGTCGCTGAAGGCGGTTTCTCCGTCGCGCCTTTCCCGATGACCGGCGCCGCCGCCGGCTGGTACGCGTCGAAGGACCTGCTCGCTGAACTAGCCTACACGCAGGGCGGCTTGGCCTTGGGCATCGTCAACATCAAAATCTCGCTCGTCGAACTGCGTGCCAAGTACTTCATCGGCAACAGCTTCTACGTCAACGGCGGAATCGGTCAGCGCTCGATCAAATTCGACGCCTCGCTTGACTCCAAAATCGTCGGCGCGCCGTCTATCAGCGCCGACGCCGAAGCCAAGACGACCGGCCTGTCCTTCGGCCTCGGTAACCGCTGGCAGTGGAGCTACTTCTCAATGGGTTGCGACTGGCTCGGCTACTTCGCCGCGCTTTCGTCCTCGGGTTCGAAAGTCGACGTTCCGGGCGCCGCCGACAAAGACACGAAAGATCTGAAAGACTCCGTCGACAAACTCGGCAAGACGTCGAGCTACCAGCTGCTTCGTTTCTACATGGGCGTTTCGTTCTAAGCCCCGCCGTTTTCAACGCCGAGCCGCGCGGGTCCCTCTGGGGATTCAGCGGCTCGCTGCCTTTATGGTCTTGAGCGCGAGGCCGACGCTTACGTCGTCGTTGGAAAGCAGCACTTCATCGTCCTCGATGACGCAGCTCAGTTTCATGCTTCGGTCGACCAGCTGTTCGACCGCGCCTTCGTCATTGAAGGTGAGGAGCGTCACCGCCAGGTGTTTGAAGCGCTCGACCGTGTCCTTAACCCCGTCGTACCAGGGGCCGACCGCCCCCTTGGAGTAAGGATAGACAGTGACGCGTTTTGCCTTGCCGGCAGACTGCCTGAGGCGCTTTTCCGTCGGCTGCCCTAGCTCGATCCAATGCTCCGTGGCGCCGGTCAAATCGATTTGCCAAAGATCCGGCTCGTCCGCGCTGCTCATGCCCTTGGTGAACTGCAGGTGTTCATGAGCGTTGAGCGCGAAAGCCACGAGGCGCAAGACCATCCGCTGATCGGTTTCCGAAGGGTGACGGGCCACCGTCAGCGTGTGATCCGCGTAGTAGTTGCGCGATATGTCGGAAACGGAAAGTTGAATTTTGAATACGGTCGATTTTATCGCCACGAAGTCCGCCGCCGCTGTTGCGCCCTAAATTACGCTAGCATGCGCCGCCACTCGATGTCCTATTTATTAGCCATTTCTGCGACTTAAGTCAAAAGCCCGAGTTGCCGAAGAGGAGCTTACCGTCTTTTGAAAAGGGCTCCTATGTATCGTCGTCTTTTCATAGCCTTTGCGGCGCTCACCCTGGTTTTGGCTTGTTCCAAGCTGAACTTGGAAAACGACCGCTCGCACTCGAAGGGCGATAAT
>JAYWBY010000314.1:0-1748 GCA_043781115.1 Pseudomonadota bacterium | reverse complement strand
AGAGGAACCCTCTTCGACGAAAAACACAAAGCCAGCCAAACAGAATCGAATACGCATGGCATAGCGCTTTTCTCGAAGCGGCGTAAGGCGTCAGTTTGACGCTTAGATCTTAGTGTTTCATGGAAAAAAAGGTGAAAAGTGGCTGAAAGGACGAGCGTAAGGGAAACTGAGAGCTCAGGATTGGCAAATGGGCTCGCTGCTCGTCACGAAATTGCGGCAAATAGGGCAGTGCCAAGCATCAGATCCGGGCAAAGCGCCGGAGACCGCGAAGCCACGAAAGCAAAACCCCGCATTCGCGGGGCTCTTCATTTCGGGACTCTTGAGACCTTACAATTGAGGTCTCACTTATTAGAACTTATCCGGCCGGACACAGACCACCGACAGCGTCTCATCGACATCTGTCATGTGCTGTTTGCCGTCGCGAAGGTCGACGGCAAAAGCCTCGTCCGAGTCGACGCGCGGCACGACCTCGGAGGACCAAGTGAACGTCAGGTAGTCGCGGCCGAAGGCTTTGTTCTTGTCGCTCTGGATACCGTTCTTGATCGAATCGGCGAGTTCTTCGATCGAAGGCAGGCGCCACGGCGCGCGGGTTCTTTTCGCCAGCTCGGCGCAGCTCAAGTCAGCCGATGTCCAATTCATCTTTTCCGTGAGGTACCACCACTGATTGCCTTGGGCGTCATTCCAGGAGTTGCCGTCGCCATCTGTGTGCACGCAGAGCACGGTTAGCTCGGGATCGTCGATGGACGCGAGCCCGATGGTCCCTGCCTGCATGTCGACGAAGCGCGCCGAGGAGTCTGGCCCGAGAATCAGCATCCTTTTGTCGAGACTCACGCCGCTCTCCCACGCCGCCGTCCAGGTCTGCCCGAGATCGATCCAGCCGAAAGCCTTATTTTCGCTTGAGCTGATGCCTTGGGTCCGCACCGCCAAAAGTTCTTCCGGGGAAGGGAGGCGCCAACGAAGTTTGCCGTCGAGCTTTCGACAGTGGTCTAGAGCGCCGTTCCATTCCTGCTTCGTCGAAAGGTAGGACCACGTGCCGCCTTTTTTGTCCTTCCAAGTTGTGGCTTGGGCGCCGGACGCATCCTTGACCTCGGAGAGGCCCATGGGCTTGCCCGTGTGTTTGCAGGCGACCACCGCGCTGAGGCAGGTGACGACGATGAATAGATTACGGCGTTTCATAACAGTTTCCCTCCGGCACGAGACAGCGCTGCACACCTTGGTAGACAGGTGTCGGCGGCCGGTTCTTTAACTTTAGCTTTTTTCGATGGTAGCTGCATTTTTCTACGTGATTACAACGTATTAAAAACCACGTTCACTTGCCTTCGCTGCCACACCGGCGACATTGTCGGCAGCGGCCCAGTGACCATCCACAATCAAAGCGCGCGGTCCTCCTTGTCCATGCTGACAAGCAAATAGCTCGGTTGATGAACTCGTCATCACTACATGGTTCCAGTTGGCAGCTGAGCCTATTTCGTACGCGAGCGACACCGACGTAGGGCGTCTTAGGGCGCGTCGCCCCAGCAATTCAGCAGATTTTGACGCCTATCCGGAAAGTGTACCTAATACTAATCCCGAGGATAACGCGACAGCGACCAACACCCGCCGGGGGTTGTCTTGTCCGGCTACAAAAAGCTCAGGCCGGCCGTTCCTTGTCTCAGAGATTCAGTGGGCCCTTCTTTTAACCATGACGCACTCGCAGCCTATCGCCATTGCGACGCCGCAAGCCCAGATCGAAAGCAGTCCCGCGTTCG
>JAYWBY010000313.1:0-1749 GCA_043781115.1 Pseudomonadota bacterium | reverse complement strand
TTTCGTCTCAATCATCCTATCATCGCGATTTAGTCGCGATTCACTCGCGCATCGTCCTTTGGACGTTTGCTTGCGGGCAAAATCACAAATAGAGGATTACCCATGGGCCTCCCATATTGTAGCCGCGTCTTTTCTCTGCTCGCCGCGATGAACTTCACGGCAGGCTGCGCCTCGGGACCGAACGTCGCGAGCCATCGCGCTGGCCATTCCGGGGTGGGTACGACCGATCGTAAATCTGATGCCTCGACGGCGGCGACGTCTGGCGTCAAGAGGGTTCCTGACGAGAAGGCCAAAGGAAAGTGCTTCGGAATTCTGAATGGCAAGCCAAGTGAAAAATACGATTTCATTCTCAAAATGACCTCGCCGAACGTGTGCACGATGTCGCTCCTGTCCCCGACGACCCTACTTACCGCAGCGCATTGCGTCCCAAAGGGTCTTACCACCGTGACTATCGCCGGCATCGGCCCCAGGGCCGTCGCCCAAGTTCTCACCCGGGGACTTTACGCTGAAGACGCAGCCGAAATCTTGAGCGACAAAAGCAACATTTCGCGAGACCTGGCGCTTTTGCAACTCGCTGAACCGCTTTTGGATCATTCGACTGTCAAGATTGCCTCGGAGCAACCTAGCGTCGGAGACCCGGTGGTCGTCGCGGGGTTCGGCCTGATGAACACCGAGGAAATGGGCGGGTTATTGGTGCCGTCCGGCAACCCGAGCAGTACCTTGCTTGTCGCTCCGAACGTCCTGTTCGGCGACGTCGAAAGCGCGTTGTTCGTCACCTTGGACAAAGGCGACTCCATCCACGGTATGACGCTTCCCGGAGACTCTGGCGGCCCACTGCTTTGGCATGGTCAAGTCATCGGAACGACGCACAAGGGCAGCCTAAATTTCGGTCTAGGCGGACTGAGCGCACTGGTGCCGACGAATGCGGACCTTCTCGACCGCTTGAAGCAGCATCCACCCCAAGCCCTGGGAGTCTGGGTCAACCTCCTGGAGACGGATACCCGCGCCTTCTTTCAAGAGGCGAAAGACGCGGGCTTCCTCTGGGAAAGCAGCGATCCAGTGGACGGCAGTCGAGCTCCGGAAGAAATGGGGGCTGCCGCGTCGGACGAGCAACTAGCGCCAACGGCGGGACCCGCAGTTGAGAGTTCGCTTCCCTGTAAAGCTGACGATCAGGCAGCGGGTGCGGCGGGAAGCGACACGAGCGGCGCCGACTCGCCGGCGCCGCCGAAAGCGAAGGATCCGGACACAGCAACCGTGGAAGCGTATGTGGCGAAAATGAACTTCGTCCGATCGCACGAAGCCAACTGTGGAACGGCCGACGTCCCCGTGCTCATGCCTGCCGTCTCCGCCTTGGAATGGAATTCCCTCCTCTATCAAGCCGCCCTGCGTCATTCGACGGATCTCGAGGCGCACGGCATGGCCGGGCACAAAGGTAGCGACGGATCGATGCCCAACAATCGGGTCGACGACACGGGATACAAGTACTTCAGCGTCGGCGAAAACCAGGCCACCGGATTTCCGGACTTGAACAGCGTCTTTGACGCGTGGATGAAGAGTCCAGGGCACTGCACCAACAACATGGCCGACTACTATTCCGAGTTTGGATTGGCTGAGGTCCATGGCTACTGGACGTTGGTGTTTGGCCGGCCGCGGTAGAGCCGCGCGCATCCTGGCTCAATTTGGCGCCCACCTCGGCGCGACTGGGACAACGTGCCATCGAGTCCTAGGAGGCCGGGGCGCTTTCGCGCC
>JAYWBY010000312.1:0-13654 GCA_043781115.1 Pseudomonadota bacterium | reverse complement strand
AAGCTCCAGGTCCCCGCCGCGGCATTCTTAGTCAGCGACTTCAAACCAAGTTGAACCCCGACCGCGGTCCCGATAACGAGTTCCGCTGTTGCGTCGCTCAGATCCTGATCTTGAAACTGCACGATCTCTTTCGCCAACTCATCAGCCTTGACGGCAACCCGCACTTGATTGCCGTCGCCGACAACCTGTTGCAGTACGTCCTGCGCCTTTGCGCCGTCGGCGCCAAGTAGCAGGCCGTTCAAAGTCAAATCTGGGACGTGGTCTCGAAGGTCCTTACCGGCCGCGATACCCGCCGCGGCGGGATCGCTGCCACCGGACGTCGGCTCTCCGTCGGAGATGAAATAGACGACCTTGTGGCCCTGAACTCCCGTCAACATGGTCTCAGCGGCCGAGAAGGCCGAAGCGTAGTTCGTGCTCGAGTTGACGTTGCCGCCGTCGATGCCGCCGGCGTTCGCCGGGTCATAACCGAAGCTGGCGCTTTGGACGACGTACGAACAGAACGTTTCTTTGGTCACCGAACCTTGAAAGTCGGCCAAAGGCCGAAGCGCCAACTGCCTGTCTTCCAGCACGGCGCCGGCGAACGGCACGAAGCCGACTTGAACGTCGGCGCCGCCCGTGGCGGCCAACTGGCTCATCACCGCTTGCGCCGCGCCTAGGCGGCCGCAGGTGCCGGTGGTTTCCGGGTCGTTGCCCGGGATCACGTCCGCATTGCTGGTCGGCCGGTGCTTGCCCATCGACCCGGAGTAGTCGACGACGAAGAGCACGGTCGCCGCGCTCGGCGCGGTGGGACAGAACTCGCCGGCGAGTGACGTCGTCGTCTTCACGCCTGCCTTCAACTTCACGTCGGCGTGAAAGCCGGCTTGGCCTTCCGCGCACGTCATGGAGAAGGAACTCGTCTCGGGAGCCGGCGGCGGCTCGGCGGCTTGCCTCTTGGCCTCGCCGGAAAATTTAGCCTGATTGCATCCTAAGACCGCTGGAACCGCGAGCATCCACACCCAAGCCAGCCGTGCTTGCCGCATTCGCTTACCTCCCCGACAAATTTTTTGTTGGCGTTCTCCTAGCTGGAGAGCCCGGGGGGTCGCTGCGCGACCTGGGCATGACGCCTGAGCGTTAGTCCGGCCCGAAGGCCAGGAGGTGCTAGAGCAAGGTTCATTCCGGGCCGCGGCGAGGGGTCGCCGGCCGCCCTCGTTTGGTCAACTAACCAATATCCAAAGTGATTTCTCGGAACGGGCGCAACGCGGCACCGCTTAAGCCTTAGACAAGTGTCAAAAAAACTGACATATATCAGACACATGGGATGAGATTAAGACGGGTCTAAATGACCCCCAAGGAAGCGGAGAACAGCCCCCGTGGCGACCCCTACTGCCCCCGATGTCATGACCAAGATCGTTTCGCTCTGTAAGCGCCGCGGCTTCATCTTTCAAAGCAGTGAAATCTATGGCGGTCTGAAGTCTTGCTACGACTACGGTCCGCTTGGCGCCGAGCTGAAGCGCAACATCGCCGCCGAGTGGTGGCGGAACATGGTTTACCAACGCGACAACGTCGTCGGCATCGATGCGTCGATCATGATGCACCCGAAAGTCTGGGAGACCTCCGGTCACCTTTCCGGCTTCTCCGATCCGCTAGTCGACTGTTTGAATTGCAAGGAGCGCTTCCGTGCCGACAAGGCGCCGATGCATCCGCCAGGAACGATGCTCGAGTACGTCCAAGGCGGCAAGGCCGGCGGCCAGAAACAGAAGGCGGCCGTCTCCGACAAAGGTTACGTCTGCCCGAACTGCAGCGCCCCGACGCTCAGCGACGAGCGCCAGTTCAACCTCATGTTTCGGACCGGCATGGGCCCCGTGGACCCCTTGGTGGACGTGGCCCGCGAGCTCGAGGGCAAGTCCCTGCCAGCCGCCAAGATCCGCGAAATGCTCGACGAAGCAGTGAAGAAGACGGCCGTCTACCTCCGCCCCGAGACGGCGCAGGCGATGTTCGTGCAGTTCCTGAACGTCCAGCAGTCGATGTCGATGAAGGTGCCCTTCGGCATTGCCCAGATCGGCAAGTCGTTCCGCAACGAGATCGTCACCGAACACTTCATTTTTCGCTCGTGCGAGTTCGAGCAGATGGAGATGGAATTCTTCTGCGAGCCCGGCACCCAGAAGGAGTGGATGGACTACTGGCGGAAGGAACGCATGGCCTTCTACCACGGGCTGGCGAACGACAAGGACCGCTTCCGCTTCCGCCAACACGACGAGGACGAACTCGCTCACTACAGCGACGAATGCTACGACGTCGAATACAACTACCCATGGGGCTGGGGCGAACTCGAGGGCATCGCCTCGCGCACCGACTACGACTTGACGAAACACGCCGAGGCTTCAGGCGTGAAGCTCAGCTATTTCGACCAGCAAAAGAACGACCCGGCCACGGGCAAACCCGGTTGGCGCTACATTCCCTATGTGATTGAGCCGGCCGCCGGCCTCACCCGCTCGGTGCTCTGCTTTCTCGCCGACGCTTACTCCGAAGAGGAAGGCAAAGACGTCGAGGGCGAAGCGAAGACGCGGGTCGTGCTGAAGCTCCACCCGCGGCTCGCCCCGTACAAAGCGGCGATCTTGCCGCTCGTCAAGAAGGACGGCCTCCCGGAAATGGGCGACGCCATCTTGAAAGAGTTTCGTAAGCTCGGCCTCAACGTCAGTTACGACGACAAGCAGTCGATCGGCAAACGCTACTCGCGCCACGACGAAATCGGCACGCCGTACTGTTTGACCATCGACTACGACTCGCTGAAGGACCAAACCGTCACGATCAGGAACCGGGACACGGCGCAGCAGGAGCGAATCCCGGTCAGCCAAGCGATCGATGTAGTACGCCAACGCATGGAGCAAATGACTTAACGTCGATCTTTCGCACTCGAAAGGGAGTCATGGACTTGGTTATCTCGCCGTTTCAAAGAGCCCGCATCGCCTACAAGCCCCGCTTCCCCGTGGCCCTCGGCGACATCGCGTCCTTAGGACTCAGGCGCTCCGTCGTCGAATCGTCGGCGGGAGACGTCGCCCAAAGAGTCGAGCTGAAACGCCACTTCCCCCACACTTTCGACCAAGGCTTAATTCATCTCGAAGGCCGAGGCACGGCGCCACTCAAGACGAAAAAGCTGACGGCCGCCGTCGTCCTTTCGGGCGGCCAGGCCCCCGGCGGCCACAACGTCATCTGGGGCTTGGTGGAAGGGCTCAGAAGCCTTTCGCCGGAAGCAAAAGTCATCGGCTTTCGCTGCGGCCCGTCGGGAATCTTGAACGACCAGTGGACGGACCTTTGCGGTGGCATCCTGGACGACTACCAAAACACCGGCGGCTTCGACATCATCGGCTCCGGCCGCAGCAAGATAGAAACGCCGGAACAGTTTGCCAAATGCCGTGAGGTGCTCGAGCGCCACAAGGTCGACGCCTTGGTGATCATCGGCGGCGACGACTCAAACACCAACGCCGCCATGCTCGCCGAGTACTTGATCTCCGTTAAATCCCCCGTACGGGTCATCGGCGTGCCGAAGACCATCGACGGAGACCTGAAGAATCGCTACGTCGAGACGTCGTTTGGCTTCGACACGGCCGTCCGGCTCTACGCCGAACTCATCTCCAACATCAGCCGCGACTCGCTGAGCGCCAGGAAGTACTACCACTTCATCCGCCTGATGGGCCGCTCGGCGAGCCACATCACGCTCGAGGCGGCGCTGCAGACTCAGCCGAACCTGGCCTTGATCTCGGAAGAAGTCCTGGCCCAGAACTTGACGCTCCGCCAAGTCGTCGAGCAAATCGGAATCTGTATTAAGGAACGCGCCAAGGATGGCAAAAATTACGGCGTCATCCTAGTACCCGAAGGCTTGATCGAATTCATCCCCGAAGTCCGCTCGCTCATCCGCGAGTTGAATCACATCCTCCACGAACACAGAGAGTACATGGCCGAGCTGAACGGGTTCACCGAGCAGAGCGAGTACATGCACCGTAAATTGTCTAAAGACTCTTCTTACACCTTCGCCGCCATGCCGATCGACATCCAGCGCCAGCTGCTCATGGACAGGGACCCGCACGGCAACGTCCAAGTTTCCCGCATCGAAACGGAAAAACTGCTGATCGAAATGCTCGAGAGCTACCTCGGCGAGGAGAAGGCGGAAGGGCGCTACGTCGGGCGCTTCGGCTACCAACGGCATTTCCTCGGCTACGAAGGCCGCTGCGCCGCGCCGACGAACTTCGACGCGGACTACGCCTACTCGCTAGGCCGGACGGCCGTCGCCTTGATCGCCGCGGGCGTCAGCGGCTACATGGCGGTCGTCAGCAACTTGGCCGCCGGGAAAACCGAGTGGTTGGCGCTCGGCGTGCCGCTGGTCTCGATGATGCACATGGAGTCGCGCAAAGGAAAAATGGCGCCGGTCATCGCCAAATCCCTCGTCGACTTGAACGGCAAGTGCTTCAAACATTTTGGCAGCGTCCGCTCGGCCTGGGCCAAGGACGATCTCTACCGTTTCGCCGGACCGATCCAGTACTTCGGCCCGAGCGATTTGACGGACAAGGTACCGGTCAGCTTGGCGTTGGAATCAGGAACCGAACAAGCGACGGCTTGGTGAAGGGAATTGAGCTTGGAAGGTAATCACGGCGATCAGCCTGGTGGTGGCGGCGGAGACGGCCCCGGACAGCAAGGCGGCGGAGGCGGCGGCAAACGTCGTCGGCGGCGCCGGCGTGGCGGTGGCGGTGGTGGTGGTGAAGGCGGCGGTGGCGGTGAAGGCAGCGGAGGCGGCCAACCGCGGCAAGCCCAAGCCGAAGGCCAAACCCCGGCGGGCGAACGCCCACAGCAACCTCGTCAGCAACAACCTCAAGGACAACGCCCACCGCGCCAGCAGCAGCAACCCGGTGGCGGTGGTGGCGGCGGCGGCGGTGGTGGACGCGGCGGCCAGGGCCGCGGAGGCGGCGGCGGACGCGGCGGTCAAGGCCGAGGCGGAGGCGGCGGCAATCGAGGCAATAGAGACCGTGGCGGCGGGGACCGCGACCGCGACCAAAAGGAGCGTGGACCCCCACCGGATCCGCGCCTCGCCAAACAGGCCAAGCGCCAAGAAAAACCGGAACCGCCTTTCAAGCACGTCATAAGGCGCTACGGGATGGCCCTTTATGAAAATCTCCAGTTGGCCAAGGCAGACCTGGAAAACCTCCGCGCCAAGGCGAAGGAGTTTGATCAGATCAACATCGTGCTGCGCGCCGAAGGCGGCATGGAAGATCCAGAATTAACCGCCATTCCGAATGCGAAAGTGTTCGCTGGCACCGCCTGGACCTTGATTCACGAACGCCGTAAGGAGGATGGCTGGTATGACCAACCACGTTAAGCTTTTGGGGGCGTTGACCCTCGCTTTGGTCGCCACCGCGGCGCGCGCCGAAAACGACTCTTCGTCGGTGCCGAAAGCGCTCCTGCTTAACCTCGAGCGCTCCGATCTCGGGGCCTTTGCCGAAGGACTCTCCGACGTCTTCGCCGACCGGCCGATCGCGGGCCGCTTCGACGAGCGCATCGAGCAGTCCTATTGGTTCGGCACCGTCGGCGTCGAGGGCATCGGCTACAGCTTCGGCATTAGCGACATCCAAACGACCCCGCAAAACGGCTACGTCCGCGCCGCCGTGTCCGTCGACAACCTCGAAGCCAACATCGACATTCTGACTTTCAACGACGCCCGGACAATGTACTGCGAGAACATTCCGGTCACCGCCAACGGCGTCAGCATCCCCGTGGCGACCAACGCTCGGCCGTGGATCGATGCCGACCACAATTTCCACCTCGTCGTAGACGGCAGCGAGGTCATCCTCGGCAGCGACAACTTCGCGATCGGCGAGCCGGCCGCCTGTCACACGATCTGGGGCTTCAACTGGCTGGTGCGCCGCATCATCCCCTGGACCAGCGGCTTGCTGCGCAGCCGCGTCGCGGCCAGCGTCGAGTCCGCCATCGGCAAGGTCGCCGACGAGTTGACGGAGCAGTACGGCGCCTTGCTGCAAGTCGGCGTGACGCTGCCCGTGTCAAAGCCTCCCGTGCCGCCCTTTTACGCCACGGTTCGCCTGTGGCCTGATTCAGTCGTCATTACGCCCGAGCGCTTTCGCTTCCAAGTTGGAGCCGAAGTCACTTTCGATCCGGACTTGCGCCTAGCCGAAGAGACGGAATCGCGCTCGCTCGTCGACCTCCTGCCGGCGGGTCAACTGCCGTCGTTCCTTGGCCTAGCCCGCGACTTCATCGAACACGTCGTCGCCGAAGCCAATGCCAAAGGTCTCTTGAGTTTCCGCATCGACCGTTCGGTCGCGCCCGAGTCGGCAGATCTCTTGAGCGCCGGTGTCGTGTCCTTGATGATTCCCGACGCCCAAACCCGTTTCGCGCCCGAAGCCCCCGTGGCGTTGGCGTTTAATGGCGCCACCGCCGTCCATACCGCCGTCGAACCGTGCGGTGGCCCCGGCGGCATCCCGATCATCGACTTCCAGCTCACCGGGCTGAAGGTTGGCGTCAGCATCGACGACGCGCCTTATTATGACATGAGCCTGGACGTTCACGTTCGGGTGGCGGCAGGTTATAGCTCCGAACGTAGGCGCTTGGAGTTGGCTTTCGTGGCGCTCGACGCCAAGCTGGTTACAGGCGCCTTCGCGTCCGGTCTGACGCCGGCGCCGATAGACCAGTCGTTCAGCCAGGAGTTCTTGACGTTCTTCGTCAAGCAGCTCAACGACAAGGTAAAAGCGGAGCACTCCAGCATCTTCTCGCTCGACTTGCCGAACCTGGCGCTCGGGTCGAAGACGGTGAACTTCGTCGGTTCGAGTTTCAGGGACGACTACCTGACGCTCGACGCGGTCATTCGATAGGGAGCGGCGGCACTTCGTCGGGGGGGCCAAAGGTCGTCGCCTCTTCGCCGGACGTGACGTCGTCGAAGTTGTCGTAGTTGACGACGAAGCCGTTGTCGCCCCCGTCGAGGGTCGACGTGTCGTCTTCGACTTCGGCGTTCATGCGATAGGTTCGGTCGGCCCGGTAGAGGTCAAACCGGGAACGGCCGTCGCTTTTCAGCGTGCCGAAGCGTTTCAGCGGCAAAATGGTGGTCTGCGGGCCGTCGGCTTTTTCCGGCTCGCCCTCGCTGCCTGGGCCGAGGATTTCGATCGGGCTTTCGCTGAGGCCCCGGTAGTAGTTGTCGAGGAAGCGTGAGGTCGGCGTCAGGCCGCCTTCTTCTTCCGCCGGGCCGGTGGTGCCGTCGGCATAGGCGAGGGTCACCGCTTGTTTGTCGTTGGCGATGACGACCGACTTGCTCTTCACGGCTTTCAGCACGTAACCAAACTCGCTGGGAACGGAGTCGCCGATCGCCAAGGTGAAGGTCCGCTTCGACAAGTTGTTGCGGATGACGGCGATGCCTTTGCCTTTGACGCCGGTGCCGTCGTCTTCGGCGATGACGCCGACGACCGACCACTTCTCGGCGATCTTGATTCCGGTTTCGTCGACCGCCCGCGCCTTAGGCGCTTGGATCCCGAACAGGCACAACGCCAACAGGGCACCGAAGAATGCACGCATGACTCACCTCGAATGGGTTCGAGGAGTCTTCGGCGGGCGAGAGGCCAAACATTAGCCCCTGATAGGATTAGGAATATTCTGCCTAGAAGCCGGCTAGCTTCTTCAGCTCGTGCTTGTCTTCGAAATTCACTTCGATCTGACCCAAAGGTGTTTCGAAATCAGCGGTTGCCGTCATCACCGCGAAGACTTCGTCGGCCTTCGTCAGCAGCTGCTGCGCCAGCTTGATGGCATTGTTCGAGTCGACGGTTAGCGGCAACTTGATCAACGCGTGACCGACGGCCGGCACTGAGACGCGTTCGGCGAAAGTGCCGGCGGCGAGCGCCAGGTCGCCCGCCACCATTTTGTACTTCAACTTCGAGAAGTTCAGGGCGAAGTCGTTCGGGTTGTCGACGCGCAGCGTCACCATCAGGTCGAGCGACGTGAAGGAGGCTTTCGTGACTTCGACCTGACTGAGCTGGACTTTCGGTTTTTGGGCGCCGAGGCCGATCGTCTCGCGAAAAAAGGAGCACCCGCCCAATGGAGCGAAGAGCAATCCGATGGTCAGGACTTTGGCGACAGAGCTGAAACGGCGCAGGGGCTGCATGCGCCTATAGTAGCTCCAGAAGCCGTTCTTTGCCAATTTCCTTTAAGAATCCCGGCAAACGGGGTCCCTGGTCGCGACCGATGAGACGTTGGTAGACCGCCGTGAAGAAGGCTTTGCCGTCGCAACCGGCGGCGTTGATCACGTGGTCGTAGATCGACTGGTTCAACTCTTTCGGTTCTATCGCGACGAGGTCGGTGGTCTCGACGAGCTTTCTAAGCGCGGCGAGCGCCGTCTGCTGCTCGGGCGTCGCCGATACTTCGACGCGGCTGTCGTGGAGAGAGTAGCGGAACTCCTCGGGAGCATACTTCTCGAGCCAGTTCCAGGCGCGTTTGGCGCGCGCGTCGAAGGACTCGCGGTCGACCGGCGTCCGGACTTCCGATTGATAGTAGCGTTCGAGCGTGCGCTCGACGTTGCCGCTGCAAATTTGCAGGCGGTTGCACAAGACGCGGAAAGGCGGCCGGTAGGGCAGCTTCGGCGCCACCACGCCCATCGGCAACGACAGTTCGTAAACCCGCCGATTCATCAGCCATTTGCTGCTCGTCGGGTCCTCGGGCTCTTCGTAAGCCTGGACTTCGGTCCGGTCGAACTCGTCGTGCAGTTTGATGACGTCCTCGTCGAAGGCGATCGAGAAATCCGTGTTCGGTTTTTGGCGCGCGAAGATCCAGCGCACCATCTCGGGACTGTAGATCTCCAAGACTTGAGCGAGGTCGACGACGTTGCCCTTCGACGAGCTCATTTTGCCGGGGCCGCCCTTGATCGAAACGAAGTCGTATTGAACATAGATCGGCGGCTCGACGCCGAACACTTGCTTGCAGATCTCGACGGCGGTGTCGCGCGAGCCGCCGTCGCTCGAATGGTCCTTGCCTCCCGGCTCGAAGTCGACTTTTTCGTAAGCCCAGCGCATCGGCCAGTCAGTGCGCCAGTTGAGCTTTAAATTCTTCGTCTGGCGGATGTCGGTCGTGGCCTCGTGCTTGCAGCTCGAGCACTTATAGCTGTAGTTCCACTCGCCGTCGTAACGTTCGTAGTCCATCGTGTCGCGGTCGCATTTTTCGCAGTAAATCGCGGTCGGCAACCAGTCGGACGCCAAAGGCTCCGTCCGGAATTTGTCGAGGATGGCGCGAATCTCGACCGTCTTCTCGAGCGCGTGGCGCATCGATTCGGCATAGGTTCCCGCCGAATAGCGCTCGTGCTGGTAGAGGAACTCCGGCGCGATGCCCATCGGCTTCAGACTTTTCTCGAAAACTTTGATGTGATGCGCCGCGTAGCTCGCGTCGACGCCGAACGGGTCTGGCACGCGGCTGATGGGACGTCGCAAATGTTCCTTCAGCAGGTCTTGATTCGGCAGGTCGGGAGCGATCTTGCGGAAGGTGTCGAAGTCGTCCCAGCTATGAATGACACGCACTTCCTTGCCTAAACGTTTCAGCGCCCGGGCGACGAAGTCGACGGTGATTTCTTCTCTGAAATTGCCGATGTGCACGACGCCGCTCGGCGTGATGCCGCTCGCCACGACGTAACGGTCTTTCTGACCCCGTTGGGCCACGACTCGCTGCGCCGCCTGGTCCGCCCAATGCGGCGAATTCGGTTGCATAAGGTCTCTACTCCGCTGAGTTTTTTGGAGGCGCTGGCGCGCCGGGTGAACATCCTCAGCGAGGCCCCCAAGGCTTGGCTAGTCAGAATCTTCAACTGATTGAAATTACAGAATCTTTTTTCAATGGCTAAACCTCTAGTCCAAGACTGCCGAGCCTATAGATAGGCCCAGTTACATTAAAGGTATGAGCCATGAGCAAGTTACTCAGCACGGCAGCGTTGGTAGCTCTTGTCTTTGCCAGCTCCTGCAGCGGTTGCCGCGGCAAGAAAAGCGCGTCTCATTCCGGCTTCATCGACCCAGGGACGGCGCAGCCGCCAGCAGATCCGCCGCCGGCCCCGCCGACGACGCCCGCGCCTGGCCCCGCGACGCCGCCCGCTCCGGCGCCTGGCCCCGCGCCAGACGTTGGCACGGCAGCGCCGGACATCGTGCCGGACGCGGTCCCCGAAATCAATTCCGACGATGGGCCGGTGCTGAAGCACTTGAAGTTCACGACCACGACCGCCGTCGAAGCCGGCCGCTATCTCTTCGAATATCTAGTCGTCGTCCGGGGCAAAGAAAATTCCTGCATTCGCATGAAGGTGCGCCCGACGAGCGGCTTGTCGACCGAAGCCAGCGACCAAGCGATCGCCGGCGGCATCCAGGACACGGCCGCTTGCGTCGGCCAAAAGACGACGAGTGAAACTCCGGCTCCGAAGCCGGCGACTCCTCCGGCGACGCCACCGGCCACGCCATCGGCGGGTTTGGTCGACGACCAACCGGCCCTGCAATGGATCGACCCGGGGAACAAGCCGTCGGCCGGCTTCGCGCTCGCCTCGCAGACGGCGCCCGTGTGCTCGCCGCGCATCTTCCGCATGGAAACCGATCCAACCCGCAGCCCAGGTCTTGGCAAAGTCGTCACCAAGACCGGACGCTTGATAACCATCGGCACCAAGGTCCGCGTTTGGCTCGACGAAGAATACGCCAACGTCTGTACCGGCGGCCTAAACCTGGACAACCGGTCGTCGACCTCGTTCGGTCCTTTGACCCAAGAATATCCCACCAGCGCCATCTTCACTTGGCGCGACAAAATCTTTCAAGCGCAAATGGTCAACCTAGCGGCCGAGATGGACAAGATCGTCGGGCAAATGACCTCGACCTACGGCGGCTTGAGCGACTTGGACTCTAGCGGTTACGTCGAAGTCTTCCTGTCACCGGACGTCAACCGGAAGTTCTTCGCTAAGATGGAGTCGCACGAAGTGGACCACTTCCGTGCCGAGCTCGTCTATAAGCCGCAGGACTTGGCCTTCTACAACTCGGAAACCAACCCGACGAGCAACGAAGGCGAAATCTTGTACCTATGGACGCCGGACCCGGCCGGCATCTACGACGGCTATTCCTATCCAAGCGCCAACTCGATCGTCAGCAACTACGCCAAAGGCTATCTCTCGGCCCAGTTGATGACGCTCATTTACGCCAACGAAAAATTGTTCGTACAAAAGAAGGCGCAGATGGACGACCGGTGGCTGGTCGAATCGGTGGCGCTGCTCGCGTCGGCCTATTACGCCGGTAACGACTACACCGCGCTGGGGCTCGGCCAGTACCTGACCTCGCGTCCGCAGTACATCTCGTTGACGGGGACCTTGGACCCCAGCTTGATCACCGACAAATACATGGCGATGGCCTCGGACGAGCAAAGCGGCATGCGGACCCTCTTCGGTTGGTACTTGCACTCGAAACTCTGCTCGGGTGCCACCGTCCAACCTTGCGTCAACATCAAGAAGGTCATGGACGCCCCGACGAGCGGCAAAGCGACCGTCGAAGCCTTGCTAGGGACTTCGTTCGAGAAATCGCTCGAAAACTTCGGCTTGAGCGTCGGCGTCGCCTTGGCCGACCGCCCCGCCGAAGTCATGACCCTCTGGTCCAAGGTCCCGCCGTTGCCCGGGCTGCCGCCGGCTCCGACCGTCATGCCGGCGCTGACCGAAATTTCGATAGGCGATCCGCGCCTCATGGAAGAAGAGAAGGTCGTCTCCAACATCACCAGCGACTTGGTTGCCACGACCAACGCCGGTCGAGTGGACCGCACCGTCGCCGGCCCCTTTCCCAGCACCCACATGCTTCTTTACCAAACGCTGACCGCCGACAACGACATGCAGTTCAAGATCGCTCCCGACTCCTTGTCCTTCATTTTGGTGTCGGGCTTGATCGACCAAACGACCGACGTCACGGCGCTCTTCGGCAAGGGGTTGGACGTGGTTTTCGTGCCACTCGGCGAACGTGATGTCACCAAACGTCGGCTTCACCTGGAAAAAGTGTCGGAAGCAGCGCACTCCGACTTGCGTCCCGACAACTTGACGAGAAGTCAGGACGCCAACAAAACCTATGCCTATGACCCGACCTACGATCCCGCCGACCCGACCCTGGATTACAGCGTCACGCAAAACCGCGAAGTCTGGGTCCTTGGTTCGATCGACAACTACTCGGTCAACGTCGACGGCACGGAAACGGTGGTCGGCGATTCGGACGCCTACGATCTCAAGATCAACCCGTGCGACGGCCTCGCAGGCGCCGCGCTGACCACTTGCCAGGGCAAAACTTTCGAAGTCGTGGCCCAGGTTTCAATCCGCGACTTCGACAAGGAACTGGCGCCTATGCTGCTAGTTACCGACACCGACCGCAAAATCTTCCGCGGGCACTCGGCCTTCGGACGACTGACGGACGTCGATCCAAAGTATGCCGGCGACACGCCGACACACCGAACCATGATCTGCGAATCTTCCGGCTCGGCGGCGCCGCTAGGCACCGTTACCATTAGTGCCGGCACTCCCGGGACCTTCCTTTTCACCTCGCACGGCCTGACGACTGGCACGGCCATTCAAGTCGTCGCGCACGACGCTGGCGGCGCAATCAGCGGCACTTATCCGACTGGCATCCAACCCTTGACCGACTACTCCGTGCAGGTTGTCGACGCCAACCACTTCACGCTAAAGACGACGGCTGCCACTGCGGTGAACGTCACCGGAGCGATCCCGGCCGGCATCACCTACACGGTGACTCCTCCGCTCGGCGGCACGTGCGCCAACGCCACGGTGCCGGACGCGTTCGTCTTCGATCACTCGTTGTCAACCTTGCACAACGACGCCTTTGCCCACACTTACGACAACTACCTGCAAATGGGTTCGCAGGGCTTCCCCTTTACCAATGCCGGCCTAACCACCTACATCGACGCACCGGTCTGCGACGGCTACCGGTGCTTTCGCAAGTACGAGTTCGACCGCCAATACCTGAAGTTTCACCTGGTCAAGGACACGGTCCCGGTGAGCTACTCTTATGAGTCGGTGCCAACGTGGCTCAAGTTTTCCACCAAGTTCGACAACCCGACCCAAAGCCCGATGACACCCGAGCAAGCCATCACGTTGGCTTCGGTCAAAGGGCGGATTGACGCTTGCCCGACCCATACGTCCGCCGACGACCCGATTTCGACCGACCCATTCCTGGGCGACTGCGCCGGCGCCCCGGGGCTCACTGCCGAGGCTTGCAAGGTCGTCTGCTCGAACTCGGCTTACGTCGAGAAACTCGCGGTCTCGACGATCTTGGCCGACAACATGGTCTTCGTTTGCTCCGGGATTCCAGGGATCAACGACCCCTGCAACATCGAGAGCCTCGTGCAAAAGGGCGCCGGGACGAAACCTTGGTTGCCGCTCAGTCATTATGTCTTGAAGTTCGCCACCAGCTACTCGCTCGCGACCGACTACGTGCCGATCGAAACCGACGCCCGACCGGGCTATTGCGTCGGCGACCGCGTTCCCTCGATGCTCAACGGCTTCGACGCTTGTTCGATTCGCATCGAGGCTTTGACCCCGCTGACCGACATTCGGCAGCAGCTAAACATTCCGATCTCGAAATTGGACCATTGCGATTTGCCAGATCAGGTGTATCCGAGCTACTTCTCGGCTTGCATC
>JAYWBY010000311.1:0-1755 GCA_043781115.1 Pseudomonadota bacterium | reverse complement strand
CGGCGACGGAGCCCGTACCGGTCGCTGGCGCGTTCCTGGTCGGCGTCGGTCCTGCCGCCGATGTGCCAGCTGGTTACGTCAAGCCGGGATACCAGGGGCTCGGCGTCGGCTTCTTCGACGAAACCACCGGCAAAAAATGGCTCGGCGAAGTGACGGATCTGAGCGTCGTCCTTCACCTGAAGGACGCCAAAGGCGAAGCCGCGCTCACCGGTTTGTCGCTCACGCCGTCTTTGACGGCGGCGCTGCCAGCGAGCCCCTGGATGGCCTATTTCCTCTTGGAACCGATCCGGGTCGCAGCGATTGAATCCATCGACGTCAGTTCCACGGTCAATGGCGTCGCGGTTGCGAAAACGACGACCGGCGCTGCCTATGTTCCCGCCGCCGACGCCATCGACTTGAGCAACCCGTCGACGGTTTCGAGCGTCGTCATCAAGGCTCGCGAAACGTTGACTGGCGGCGGCAGCGCCGACGCAGCCGCGACGGGGGGCGATGCCGCGACGGATGGCACGACCGGCTCCGGCTCTTCCGACACAGGTTCTACCGACGGCGGCTCGACGGGCGACACGATGGGCGGCACGAATGCGGGCGGCACGACGGGCGGCACGAATACGGGCGGCACGACCGGGAGCGATTCCGGGGGCGTCAACACCGGCGGTACGACCGGAGGCCCGACCAATGCGGGCAACTACCGCATTCTCTTCGTCACGAACAGCAAGCACCACGGCAACCTCGGCGGATCGGGCATCGGCCAAGCGACGAGCATCTGCAACGCCGAGGGCATGTACGTCTCCGGAGCGGGAGCATCGTCTGCGTACACCGCCTTAATTTCCAATGATTCCTCGGCGGCACGCGATGCGCTGACGATCACGACCGACGTGCGAGACGTGCACGGCAACCTGCTCGTTCACTTTGCCAACCTGCCGAGCAGCCTCTTCGACGCCAGCGGGCTTTTGCACGATCCTTCTTACGCCGACGGCTCGGCGTACGTCAGCTCCGCCACCGAGGCCGTCTGGACCGGTTCGACCGCCTCCGGCTTCAACGCCAGCTCGGCCAACTGCGACAACTGGACCAAGGAAGACGCGAGCGCTCAAGGCTACGTGGGGACTTCGGGCGCCGCTTGGTTCGAGAATGGCACCCAGTCGTGCGCCAGCCAGAATCATTTTTACTGTATATCCAACACGGTTTTCGCGACGCCGCTTTAGACGCGGCGCGAGTGCCCGGCCGTTTCGAGGATGTCGTCGGTGGCTTTCTCGGCCAGAACGTAGATCGACGACATGATGAAGTAGCCGGGGATCCGCGGGAAGACCGACGCGTCGACAACGCGGAGGTTGGCAGTCCCGTGGACTTTGAAATCCGCGCCGACCACTGCCGCCGGGTCCGAGGCGGGACCCATTTTGGTGGAAGGCCGGGATCTGATAGACCTCGCGGTTGCCTTCGTCGTTGCCGGCTTCGAGGAGTAGGACTTGGTAGCCCGCTTTGGCCAAGTTCACGGCGACCGGACCGCCTCCGGCGCCGCTCCCAACGACGATGAAGTCAAACTCGTCGGTACTGTCTCCGGTCGCGTCGGCGCGCAGGGCGCTGGGTCCGGAGGCGCGGGGACGACAGCCCGCTGCGGCGAGGGCGACTGATAAGGCCTTGGCGAAACGGCGTCGATTGTAACTCATGTTCATAGGATAACGAGGATTGGCGGAGATGACAAAATAGCCAAAAGCTCCTCTCGGCGAGGCCCGGTCCAGGCCTTTTTGTCATGTAGCA
>JAYWBY010000310.1:0-5162 GCA_043781115.1 Pseudomonadota bacterium | reverse complement strand
GCCCTAACACGGATGTCAAGAAACCTGCCTTGGGCGCGTGCTATCACGGACCTAGGGTTGACGGAGGGTTTTTGACGTCCAAGGGTGCGGAAAAGAATTCCGCAATTTTGTCACACAGGGAGGTTTCTGATGACGCCTAGTGCTTCTTCGTCAGCGGTTAACCAATTAACATCGCAGCGTTCTTCCGCCTCCGCTCGGAGCACGAGTCCCGTGCTGGGCAAGGTCATCGACCCGGCTCTTCGGGTCACCAAGCGCGACGGCTCGCAAGAGTCCGTTGATCCGCTCCAGATTCTTCTTAAGGTCGCCCGCGCCGCGGAAGGCCTCGCCAATATCGAACCGCATGTCGTCTCCGACAAAGCCATCCGCGGCATCTACGACGGCGTGACGACGGCCGAGCTCGACGAACTTCTCATTCAGAACGCCGCGATGATGATCGGCGACGAGCCGGAATACTCCAAGCTCGCTGCTCGTCTCTTGGACATCTCCATTGCAAAAGAAGTGTACATCCAACGCGGCATCGAGTCCTTTTACGACTCGATTTCAGCAGGCTACCGCGTCGGTCTCATTGCTCAAGAAACGTACGATTTCGTCCGCGAGCATGCCCACGAACTAAACAGCGCTGTTCACCGGCGGCACTCGGATCATTTCGAATACTTCGGCCTACGCACTGTCTACGACCGCTACCTCTTGCGCGACCCCGAGAGCCGCAACGTCATCGAGACGGCGCAGTACTTCTTCATGCGCGTTGCTTGTGGCTTGTCGACGACAGCTCAAGAAGCGATCGAGTTCTACAACCTCATCTCCTCCTTCGAATACATGCCGAGCACGCCGACCCTCTTCAACTCGGGCACGCGTCACTCGCAAATGTCGTCCTGCTACCTGCTCGACTCGCCGAGCGACGACTTGGCCTCGATCTACGACAAATACCGCGACGTCGCCATGCTTTCGAAGTTCGCCGGCGGCATCGGCTTGGCGTACCACCGCGTCCGTAGCCGCGGCTCTTTGATTCGCGGCACCAACGGCCAATCGAACGGCATCGTGCCTTTCCTGAAGACCCTCGACTCGTCCGTCGCCGCGGTCAACCAAGGCGGCAAGCGCAAGGGCGCCGCGTGCATCTACCTCGAAACGTGGCACGCCGACATTTACGACTTCCTGGCGCTGCGCAACAACACTGGCGACGAAGCCTCGCGCACCCACAACTTGAACTTGGCCAACTGGATCCCGGACTTGTTCATGAAGCGTCTGAAACAAGACGCCATGTGGTCGCTCTTCGATCCGAAAGCCATTCCCGAGCTCGTCGACCTCTTCGGCGCCGAGTTCGAGGCCGCGTACGAACAAGCGGAAGTCGATGGCCGATTCGTCCGCCAAGTCAAAGCCCGCGATCTCTACGCCCTGATGATGAAGACCCTGGCTCAGACCGGCAACGGTTGGGTGACCTTCAAAGACGCTTCCAACATGAAGTCGAACCAAACGGGCCAACCGCAAAACGTCATCCACCTCTCGAACCTTTGCACCGAGATCCTGGAAGTGACGTCCTACGGCGAGACCGCCGTCTGCAACCTTGGCTCGCTGAACCTGTCGCGCTACGTCGAAGACGGCCATTTCGATTTCAAGAAGCTGGCCGAGAACGTCAAGCTCGCCGTCCGCTACTTGGACCGCGTCATCGACATCAACTATTACCCGATCCCGCAAGCCGCGACGTCCAACCACCGCTGGCGTCCCGTCGGACTCGGCGTCATGGGGCTCCAAGACGTCTTCTTCAAGATGCAGTTGCCGTTCGACGCTCCCGAAGCCCGAGCCCTAGGGGCCCGCATCCAAGAAGAGATCTATTACAACGCGCTGCTCACCTCGTCAGAACTCTCCGAGAAGAACGGCCCGCACGCCGCCTTCGCGGAAACACGCGCCGCCAAGGGCGAGTTGCAGTTCGACCTTTGGGGCGTAACGCCGACCTTGGTCAGCCGCTGGGACGAGCTCAAAGAACGCATCAAGCTTTACGGCCTCCGCAACTCGCTCTTGATCGCCATCGCACCGACCGCGACGATCGCCTCGATCGTCGGCTCGTACGAGTGCATCGAGCCGCAAGTTTCGAACCTCTTCAAACGCGAGACTCTTTCGGGGGAGTTCCTCCAAATCAACTCGTACCTAGTCGACGACCTGCGGCGCCTCGGTCTCTGGAACAAGGCCGTCCGCGCCCAGATCAAACTCGCCGAGGGTTCGATCCAAGCGATCGACGAGATCCCGGCCGACGTCAAAGCCATCTACCGGACCGTCTGGGAAGTGCCGATGCGCTCTCTCATCGACATGGCCGCCGACCGGGGGCCGTACATCGATCAGAGCCAATCGCTGAATCTCTTTATGGAAAGTCCGACGATCGGCAAAGTTTCGTCGATGTACGCTTATGCCTGGGAAAAAGGCCTGAAGACCACGTACTATCTGCGTTCGCGTGCCGCGACCAAGATCCAGCAGACCACCGCCAAGGAATACACCGAGACGGAAGCGGTCGCTTGCTCGTTGGAGAACCCGGGCGCCTGCGAAGCTTGTACTTAAGGAACTAGAACGATGATCCTCGACGCCGGTTTGAACCTGACGCTGCGCCCCATGAAGTACCCTCTCTTCTACGAGATGTACCGCAACGGCATCAAGAACACCTGGACCGTCGACGAAGTCGATTTCTCAATGGACGTTGCCGACCTCGCTCGCATGAGCGGGGCCGAGCGGCACCTGATCAATCGCCTGGTGGCGTTCTTCGCCACCGGCGATTCGATCGTGTCGAACAACCTCGTCCTAAACCTCTACAAGCACGTCAATGCCCCCGAAGCGCGGATGTACTTGTCGCGCCAGCTTTACGAAGAAGCGCTTCACGTTCAGTTTTATCTGACGCTGCTCGACACCTACTTGACCGACGACAAGCAACGCGCCGCCGCCTTCACCGCCATCGAGAACATCCCGTCGATCAAGCAAAAGGGCGAGTTTTGCTTCAAGTGGATGGACTCGATCAATAAGCTCGACACGCTGAAGACGAAGGACGACCGCCGCCAGTTCCTCCTGAACATGGTCTGCTTCGCCGCCTGCATCGAGGGACTCTTTTTCTTCGCCGCTTTCGCTTACGTCTACTTCTTGCGCTCGAAGGGCCTCCTTCACGGTCTCGCTGCTGGCACGAACTGGGTCTTCCGCGACGAGAGCGCGCACATGAGCTTCGCCTTCGAAGTCATTAAAATCGCGCGCCAGGAAGAGCCGGACCTCTTTGACGAAGAGGTGAAGCGCCAAATCGTCACCATGATCGACGAAGCCGTGGAGTGCGAGATGGTCTTCGCCGAGGACGTGCTGAATCTCGGCGTAGCCGGTCTGTCGCCCCGCGACATGCGCCAGTACCTGCAATTCATCGCCGACCAGCGCCTGACGATGCTAGGCATCCCGCCGGTCTACCAAGTGAAGAACCCGTTCAGTTTCATGGAACTGCAAGACGTACAGGAGCTGGCGAACTTCTTCGAACGCCGCGTTTCCGCCTACCAGGTGGGCGTGACGGGCGACGTGGCCTTCGGAGAAGAGTTTTAGCCTTAGCTGAGCTCCCGGACTTTCGCCGACCGCTGCTGCCCTTTTATGGCGGCAACGGCGTCTAGCGCGCGATCGACGATGGCATAGGGACCCGCGGCCTTCGGCACGAAACGGCGAATGCACGTCGGCCACACACGTTGGTCGTTGGATTCGATATTGCCGCCGCTGATCACGATCACCGGTAATTCGCGGAAGAAAACTTCCACGTACTCGGCGATTTCGGAGCCCGTGAAAGACTCGAGATAGTAATCCAGCACTGCAACGTCAAAGTCCTGCAACGCCGCGAACGAGTTCATCTCCGCCAGGGAGGAATGCACCGTGACCGGTACGCCCAAAGACTCCGCCACATGCTTGAATAGCGAGCGGAAGAATTCGTCGTCATCGATGAGCAAGATGCCTTTTTTCTGTAGGAGTCCGACTTTGCCATTCAAAGCCAAGCTCTCTTCAGCATGCGTGTTTTGCATCCAGTGCATGGCTGGATCCTCCTACTCTGATGACTAAATGGGGCGCACTACCGAGAGTGGGAGAGAGCAAGATGCGTTCCAGCGGGAAACTCGGGCGAGCATCGCCAATTCGGCCGGGTGGCCACTCAAACTGAAGGTTTTTCCATACAGATGTCGCGTCTACTGGTCAGGGGCCTCGGTGGCATCGCCGAGACCGAGTCTCGCTCTTGCCAATAATTTTTGGAACTCGGAAAGATGCAGCGAGATGGCCTCCCCAACTCGCGGACCTTTCACCTGCATTTCCATTTGTTGAGCGACTCGGCCGATGTCGGGGTAACCGTAGCCGCCCGCGGTGCCCTTTAAATCGTGGCAAACCCGCGCCGCCTGCGCCCAGTCTTCGGTGTCGATCGCGGCGGACAATTTATCGAGATATTTTGGGATGTTGTTGATGAAAACCGAGAGGATTCCAGCAATCGCTTCGTCGCTGGCATATACCGAGATCAATGGGTCTCGGATACTAGGAGAATCCTGGTTCATGTCGCCTCCACCACGGTACGCACTTTGCATTGTTCTCACAGCACTCTAAGAAGCTCAATACCAATTTTCTCCCTGAGTCAGCCGACAGGATGTGAATGCCTCTTCATTTCAACGTCGTCGTGGCATTTTACTGCACCGTCGCCGCGCTAGCGGGGTCGGTTGCGGCGATGGTGACGTTCTTCCACGTCATGCGTCGCCGCGCCCAAGAGTTGGCGCTCGCCAACGTAGCACTGCGCAGCGAAATCGCCGAACGTCAGCGCGTCGAAGCCGATCTCCGCGTCGCCAAGGAAGCCGCAGACGGCGCCAATCGAGCCAAAAGTCGCTTTCTCGCCAACATGAGCCACGAGATTCGCACGCCCCTTGGCGCAGTGATCGGATTTTCCGAACTGCTGGTCGGTCCCGAACAGTCCCACGGCGACCGCGTCGAATGCATCTCGACGATTCGGCGCAACGGCGAGCTCCTCTCGAACATCATCAACGACATTCTCGACTTGTCGAAAGTCGAAGCCGGTACCTTCCAGGTCGATCGGCAAGAGGTCGATCTGGTCGACGTCGTCACGGACATCTCGTCGCTCCTCGGCCTTCAGGCTAAGGACAAAGGCATTCTGCTTTCCGTCGGATCGGAAG
>JAYWBY010000309.1:0-5184 GCA_043781115.1 Pseudomonadota bacterium | reverse complement strand
CTGAAGGTCCGATGAGCACCAGTGCGCTAAGGCGGGTGCGGGCCTTAACGCAGAAATTTCCGGCGCAAGCGCGCGCCCACGCCCTGCTCGGACGCTTGACCGTGGAAGTGCACGGCAACTCGCTGACGGCGCTCCGGAGCTTCGGCCGCTGCCTCGAGCTCGATCCGTCCGACCTCGGCTGCAAGAGCGGTTTCAAAGCCGAGGCCGAGAGCTACCAAAGGCTGCGCTGCAGTGCCTTCAACCGCGACCGCTTCGGCGTCCACCCCGCCTACGAAGTCGCGGACAAAGGCCGCCAAACGATATCCAAAAAAGTAACGGTCTCGGGCCAAACTCTCTACATGGAAAAGGCGTCCGCTTTGACGGGCAGCGATCTCGACGAAGTCCACGAGAACCCGGCGACCAAGACGATCGAACTCCTGCTGACGCCCCTTGGGTCGGCGAAGTTCGCGGCGCTCACCGGTCAGCTGGCGGAGAAGAAGGAGCATCTGGCCATCGTCGTCGACGGCAAAGTGGTGTCCGCGCCCAAGGTGATGAGCCAAATCGATTCCGGCCATTTGCTTTTCAGCGGCACCGTCGACCTGAAAAGGCTCTGCAAAAAGCAGGAAAAACCGCACCTCCCCGCCGACTTAGCGAAGACCTACGAAGCCATCAAGTGACCGTCAGACGTTGAACTTGAATTCCATGACGTCGCCGTCCTTGACGACGTAATCCTTGCCTTCGGACCGGAGCTGGCCGAGCTCTTTCAGCTTGTTCTTCGAGCCGGCCTTCACCAAGTCGTCGATGGCGTAGACTTCGGCGCGGATGAAGCCGCGTTCGAAATCCGAATGGATCTTGCCGGCGGCGGCGGGGGCCTTGTCGCCGCGGTGGATCGTCCAAGCGCGGACTTCCTTCTCTCCGGCGGTGAAGTAAGTCGAGAGCCCGAGCGTCCGGTAGCCGGCGCGGATCAGCGAGTTGAGTCCCGGCTCCGTCATCCCGAGGCCGGAGATCATCTCCTTGCGGTCGGCTTCCGCCATGGTGCTGATCTCTTCCTCGAGCTTGCCGGAGAGGAGGATCACCTCGGCGCCTTCCTTCTTGGCGAACTCCTTCACCGCTTTGGTGTATGCGTTGTCGGTCGTGCCGGCCGCCATGTTCTCGTCGACGTTGCAGCAATAAATGGCTGGTTTCGCCGTCATCAAATGCAGGTCTCGCCAGGCGTCGCCGACTTCGAGGATGTCGCCCACGAATTTTTCCCAGTCGAAAAGGCGCGCCGGCCTGAGTCCCTGCAGATGGGCGTCGAGGGCCTCGAGCATGGCCACGATCGGCGGGTATTCCTTTTTCGGGGCCTTCAGGAGCTTCCGGTACCGGTCGAGCGTCTTGGTCACCGTCTCGGTGTCGGCGTAGACGAGCTCGGTCTGGATCGTTTCGATGTCGCGGATCGGATTGACCGAGCCTTCGACGTGAGTGATGTCGGTGTCGTCGAAGCAGCGAACGACGTTGACGATGGCGTCGGTGGCGCGGATGTGGCCGAGGAACTGATTGCCCAAGCCCTCGCCCTGGGAGGCGCCGCGCACCAAGCCCGCGATGTCGACGAACTCCATCGACGCCGGGATGATCTTCAGCGTCTTGACGATGCCCGAGATTACGTCCAAACGGTGGTCCGGCACGTCGACCCGGCCGATGTTCGGGTCAATGGTGCAGAACGGATAGTTGGCGGAGGCCGCGCCGGCCGCGGTCAAGGCGTTGAAGATGGTCGATTTGCCGACGTTCGGGAGACCGACGATGCCACAATTGAAACCCACGATTGACTCCTAGAAGACCCTACTTGGACCGCATATTGATGAATTGAACCGGGAACTTCAAGTCGGCACGACGAATTAGCGTGATGGTCGCTTGGAGTTCGTCGATGCTCTTGGCGGTGACCCGGACCTGCTCGTCCTGGATCTGCGCCGAAACCTTGAGCTTCGACTCTTTGATCATCTTGGTGACCTCTTTGGCCCCCTCTTTGTCGATCCCCGACTTCAGGTCGACCGACTGGCGGATAATGCCACCGGAGGCAGCCTCCTCCTTGTCATATTTTAAGCAGCGCAGGTCGACGCCCCGTTTGGCCAATTTGCCCTCGAGGATTTGGTGAATCGACCGCAGTTTGAAGTCGTCGTCGGCCATGATTTTGAGCTTCTTCGCCTCCTTGTCGAGGCTCAGCTCGCTCTTGCCGCCGCGGAAGTCGAAGCGCTGGGCGATCTCCTTCTGGGTCTGGTTGACCGCATTCTCGACTTCCATCATGTCCAGATCACTAACGACGTCGAAGGATGGCATCTCTTCCTCCCTTAGCTTGGCCTTCGGCCCGGAACTTTATATAATCCATGGAAGGCATTAATAGAAACTTGAGATTCAGCGTCCCTTGACGGTCTGACGAAGGTGGCTCCCCGCGATGCTGAGTAGGCGCTTTGTCCTTGCCTCGATGCTCGTTCTTACCGCCTTTGGCGGTGAGTTCGCGGGTCCCGCCATGGCCAAACAAGGCGGATTGACGCCCGCCAAGGTCAAGCAAATCAAGAAGGTCCGCAAAAGCTTCGAAAACTGCCGCAAGGAAGCCCTGGAGCAACTCAAGCTCGGCGCCGTCAGCAGGAAGAAATTCGAAGTGGCTCTGAACACTTGCAAAGAGAACTTCCCCGGCGCCAGCCTGTACATCACCTGCAAAAAACAGGCAATCAAATCATCGGAAAACAAGAACATCCCCGCCGATCAGGCGATCGAGCAATGCAAACGCTACCTCCTCGCGGCCACCTTCGACCCCGACGAACCGGTGCCGTTTTTCGTCGAGGCCGGCCAGGTCTACTTCGCGGGACTCGGCCTCAACCGCACCTTGCCGGCCGCGGCTCTTAACCCGCCGAACTTCACGTGTGAAAAGCTCCAGTCGGTCGTCCGCAACCCCGAGGGTGCGCAATACATCCTTTTCGGCAACCACCCGCGCGCTTTCGCGGGCTTGGCGGAGAAGAAAGGTCCGGACCTCCTCAAAGTTCTGAAGATCACCAAGCCGAGCCCGAAAGGCGTCGAAGTCACGGGGCTCGGCAAAGTCTTCGGCGACCCGAAGACCGCGCAAAGCGTCGTCTTTTTTCCGTCCGCGAGCTGCGACTTGGAGAGTGACCCGGGCTCGATCTTCTCCGGCATGAGCGCTTACTACCTCCTAGACTCGGCCGGGAGCTCGGTGACGCCTTATTTCGGCATCGCCTACTACAAGGCCGAGCAGACGAAAGTGACCACGGCCAAGCTCCTCCAAAGCCTCGTTCACCTCCTCGGCACGAACTTCAAAACCTACACGAAGAACAACGTCGTCACTTTCGTCGCCGCGAGCAACGTCTCTGAGACCGACGACGAGCAGGACCCGAAGAACCTCTGCCGCCAGCCGCGCGCCCACCGCTTCGTCGGGGTCGTGCAAGGGCAGAAGGACGACGCCAAAAAACCGGAGTACCTGATTCTAGCCAACGTCAAAGCGCTCTGCGACTTCGGCGACCGCCTCGGCAAACGTTTCGTCGAGTGACGCGGCTGGCATGACGAACTTGCGTCGCCTGTGGTAAGACACCGGCCGTGCGAGCCTTACTTCACCGTTATCGACAACTAGACCCCGCGGCGCGCAGCAACCTCGAGGTGCTGCTGCTTTATCCCGGAGTGAAAGCGACGATCGCGCACCGGCTGGCGCGTCGGCTCTGGCTCGCGCACTTCACTTTCGGGGCGAGGCTGATCGCTGAATTCGCGCGCTTCGCCACGGGCATCGAGATTCACCCGGGCGCAGTCGTCGGCGAAGGCCTAGTGATCGACCACGGCATGGGCGTCGTCATCGGTGAGACAGCCGTCATCGGCAAGAACGTCTTGATCTATCACGGCGTCACGCTCGGCGGCACGAGCGCCAAACGCGAGCGCCGCCACCCGACCGTCGGCGACGACGTCGTCATCGGCGCCGGCGCCAAATTGCTTGGAGCCATCACAGTCGGCAAAGGCGCCAGAATCGGCGCCAACGCCGTCGTTACGCGCGACGTACCGGCCGGCGCTACGTTCGTCGGCGTGCCTGCCCGACCGATATCCCCAAAGGAGAGCGAAGCATGACCAAGTCGATCAATTCCGGATTTCTCGGCACCGTCGGCAACACGCCCCTCATTCGTCTCGCGGGCCTGTCCAAGGCCACCGGTTGCGAGATCCTTGGTAAGGCCGAATTTTTGAACCCGGGCGGCTCCGTGAAAGACCGCGCCGCGCTCGCGATCATCACCGACGCCGAAGCCAAAGGCTTGCTGAAACCGGGCGGCACAATCGTCGAGGGCACCGCCGGCAACACCGGCATAGGCCTCACCCACGTCGCCAACGCCCGTGGCTACAAGACCGTCATCGTCATTCCCGACACGCAAAGCCAAGAGAAGATGGACTATCTGCGCGCGCTCGGCGCCGAAGTGCGCGTCGTTCCCGCCAAGCCTTATAAGGACCCCGGAAACTACAACCATGTCGCCAAACGCGCGGCGGAAGAAATCCCCGGCGCCTTCTGGGCCAACCAGTTCGACAACGTCTCGAACCGCGAAACGCACGTGCGCACGACCGGCCCGGAAATTTGGCGCCAAACCGGAGGCCAAGTCGACGGTTTCGTGTCCGCCGTCGGCACCGGCGGCACACTCGCCGGAACGGCGCAATTTTTGAAATCGCAAAACTCGAAAGTCCGGACGATCTGCGCCGATCCCGACGGCGCGGCCATGTACTCGTGGATCAAAGCTGGCACTTTGGACGCGTCGGGGAGTTCGATCACCGAAGGCATTGGCCAGAACCGGGTGACGAAGAACTTCGAGGGCGCACAGATCGACGACGCCTACCGCATCGGCGACCACGCCGTGCTCGAGATGGTTCATTATCTACTAAGGACCGAGGGCCTCTTCCTCGGCTCTTCGTCCGGCATCAACGTCGTCGGGGCCTACTTGCTCGCCAAGGAGCTAGGCCCCGGCAAGGTGGTCGTCACCATGCTATGCGACAGCGGCGCTCGCTATTTGTCTCGACTCTTCAACTCCGCCTGGCTCCGTGAAAAGGGCCTAACCCCCCATGCTAAGGCCCTGGAATTCCTCTGATGGGGTCAGGCACCTCCTGTAAGTCCTCGATTCGTCATCAACTCCTTCCGGGACACCTAGGGTCTCTCGAAAATAAAGCGACCCAACGGGTACTTATAGGAGGTGCCTG
>JAYWBY010000308.1:0-13736 GCA_043781115.1 Pseudomonadota bacterium | reverse complement strand
GCAAGAGCAAGTGCCTGCTCATGACCGGGGACGTCAACGAGGCCCTGGCCCTGATGAAGACGGTGTCCGGCCCGCGCGAGATGGCGTCCATCTTCAACACCGCGGCCGTCCTGACCATGCATCAAGGCCACTTCGACAAGGGCATGCACCTATATAAGTCAGCCCTCCAGGCGCTGGGAAGAAATGACAAAATCGGCTCGCGTCTCATGTTCAACATGGGCCTCGGCTACCGACGTTGGCACAAACCGGACAAAGCCTTGGCCTGCTTCTCCAAGAGCCTCGAGCTCGACCCGACCTACGAGAAGGCCGCCAAGCACAAGGAGCTCGCCCAGAAGGGCGCTCATCATGCTCCGCCTGCCGCTCAGGTCGCGGCGCCGGTGGCCGCCAAGGCGGCGGTCGACAAGTCGGCCTTTGCCGAGGAAGAGTTCACCAATCCGGTCGCCGGTGCGCCCAAGCGCAAGCTTGACCCGAACGTGGCCTTGACCGACGACATGAACCCCGACGAGTGGGACGTGGACGATTAAGTTTTGCGCATGGTGTTTCCGAAAAATTGAATGATAACGGCGTGTCGGATCGTGCTACGATTGCACAAGATCTCAAGACGAAGCCGACCGAAACCGATCATCCCAGGTAGATGCACCATATGTATGGGCCGAGGCACATGCGTTTTCGCGTTCCGTTCGCGGGATGTATTCTCGCCGTTTCTTTGTCGGCGACGCCGCTTCTCGCGACGTCCTTGCCTGACAGCTATCCCCTTGGCGAAGCCGAAGTTTCCGGCGTCACCATCGACCCAAACCTGGCGGCGTGGCTCGAGCAGCATGCCGACCAACCTTCGCCGCTCGACATGGATCAAGCAACGTTCGACCAGTTCGTCGGCAAGCAGGACTTGGTCACCAGCCTTTACCTAAAACTTCTCCGCCAAGGTCACGACTCGGAAGCCGAGCGCAAAATCGCCCGCGGCTTGGCCGACCTGGCGCTGAAGCAACTCGACAGCGACCAAGACGCGTCGCAGTCCGAGTTTTTGAATCACCCGCTGTTGCCGTTCCTCTACGTGGAACTATTGAAGGCGGACGTCTTGAGCGGCGACGAGCGGAGCCGCGTCATCGCTGGCTTCGGCCAGACGGGCAGTGGCACTTGCGCCCAAAAAGAGCGGATTTTCGACGCCATCACCAAAGAAAACGTCTCGTCCTTGAGCGACGACGGCCTGCGCGATTTCCTGACCCATATCGACTCCTTCCGTTCGACGAATTTCAAGAGAAACGCGCTGAAACGGTTCTTAGGCGTCGTGCCCGAGAACCGGCAAAACGCCGTCAGCGCCCGCGCCCTTTCGATGGCGATGCCGTACCCGGCGATCCTGCGCCAGACTCCTTGGTTGAAAGCGCTCGCCGAAAAGCACGGCAAGAGCGACGAGCCTTACGCGACCTTCGACGAAGCGCGCAAGCTCGCCAAGAAGCGCCTCTGCAGCAAGGCCAAGGACGTGCTCGTCGGCGCCTTGAAGACGAAAGTCGGTCAAGACTCGCTCGACGAGGCCTTGACAGCCGCCAAGGGCATCGACGGCTGTTACCGCTCGCGGTCGAAAGAGCTGCGCGCCGATTTCTGGAAAAACCTCACGGATCAAATGGGCCGGACCTACGGCACCGACGGCTGGGCGGAAGCAAAACTCCGCTTGGGCTTCATCCATTGGTCGGCGAATAACTACGACGAAGCGAAGCCGCTCTTCCTCGAGGTCATAGCGAAGACCGAAGGCAAATTCAAGCAGTACGAGGCGCGCGCCATCTTCGCGCTGGCCCGCATCGCCGAGAACGAGAACGACCTCGACAAGGCGTCGGAATACTACAAAGACTACATGGCGCGTTTTCCAACCCAAGAAAACGCGGAAGAAGCCTTGATGGCGCTCGTCTTGATCCACGGCGACAAGGGCGAGTGGGCGGACGCGCTTCTGCCGCTCGAAAGCCTGATCCAGGCCCAAACGCAGCTCTCCCCCGACAAGCGCTCGGTAAGCGCCATGTCGTTCGCGCTGTTTTGGGCCGGCCGGATTTATGTCGAACAGAATCGTTTGAAGGACGCCGGCGAAATGTGGCGCCGCGTCGCCAGCGAGTATTACTCGACCTACTATGGTGCCATCGGCCACTTCATGCTGGAGAAGCTCAGCGCCAAGAAGCTGGCGCTCCAGCCCGCCAAGACGCCGACCTTCCGCATGCACGCGCTGCGCGAAGCCTTCTCGCCGGAAGATCGCGTCAAGGTGAAGCGCGTTGAGGCGTTGATGCGCTTAGGTTTGGGTAGCGAAGCCATCTGCGAGCTCGAGGAGGTCGACGTCTCCGACGGCCAGCCCGAGAAGGTCCTGGTGAAGGCGCTGATGATGCACGCCGCCGGCCACTGGCTCGACGCGATAAAGGCCTACGACTCGCTGCCTCGGACGTTCCGCAACTCTTTAGCGATCGGGTTCGAACGCATCCTCTTCCCGCGCAAATACGCCACCGAGGTGCAAGCTCTGGCGAAGAAGGCCGGCGTCGACCCCGATCTGGTCTTGGCGATCATCCGCCAAGAAAGCGTCTTCAACCCGCTCGCCCGCTCACCGGTCGGCGCGATGGGTCTCATGCAGTTGATGCCCGCGACGGCGGCGCAAGAGTCGAAGCGCCTCGACGCCACCTACGTTTCGGCCGCGGAAAAGAAGCAAATGCGCCAACGCGCCGGCAACCCGATGAACCTGTTGGTCGCCGAGACCAATTTGACGATCGGCATTCATCACGTCCACACTCTTCTAAGCAAGTATCCCGGCCCCGTTTACGTTTTGGCTGCCTATAACGCCAGCCCGTCGGCCGCGGGCCGGTGGATGAACACGATCCCGACGAAGGACATCTTGGCCTTCATCGAGAAGATCCCCTACAAGGAGACCCGTGCTTACGTGAAGTTGGTGCTGCGCAACTACTTCTATTACAAGCGCTGGTACGGCACTCCGAACGAGAGCCTGCCGCATCTCGACGAAGTGACGTCGCCGCTCATCGCCATGGTGAAATCCGACGCCAAGCCCGACTCCGCCGCGGCCGCGGTGCAACCCGCCGCGGCGCCGGTCGTCGCGCCGGCTCCAGCGCCAAAGCCCGCAACCCTGACCGAGCCCGAGGCTTCGCCGCACGCCGATGAAATGCCGGCGCCCGTGGCGGCTCCCGCCGCCGAGGTCGGCGAAGAAGATTGACGGTCGGACCGCCGCCGCCGAGCGGTCAGCCCCTTTGTGCAGTGGATTCAGGCCTCTGGCGCTGACTAGCGCATGGGCGTGCCGTTCGGGACCGGGGGCTGTCGCCGTTCCAGGTTCCAAGTAGGCGGCTCGCCGAAGAAATCCGCCAATCTCTAGGGTCCGACGGGCACCCCTTGGCGTCCGTCTCTGAAAGCGCTCGCCTTTACTCACGGGCACTTGCGGTCGCGCGCCGGCGGCGAAGCGCCCCGGCACGTCTCGTGCAAGACCATTTGAATCTCAAGCTGCAGAACAATTTTGGAGGACTTCATGCTTCGCAACCTCGCGTTCGTAGTTGGGTTCGGTTCCGCGCTGACCGCCGGCTGCAAACCCGTCGCCAACACTTCGGCGACGGAGTCGCTTGACGCGCTGACGACCAAGACCGCCGTGCAGAACTCCTGCAGCGGGTCCTTCCTTACTCCCTTTCAACTCCCCGGCGACCTCGCCGCGCGCGCCAAGGCTCAAATCACCTACCCCGCGGCCGCCTCCGCCGACGTGCTGCGCGCCTTCTCGGCGGTGCCGACGGGACTGAGCCGCGCCATCGTCATGCTCGGCTACGAAATCCACTTCGTCGCCGACGCCGCGGTCGAATGCAAGGGCATCAGCGCCCAAGGTCTGACCCAAGCCCTCGGCTGTGCCCGCGTTACCAAGATCGCCACGGCGAGCGGCGACGGCGAAAAAGTCTCGCTGATCCTCAGCGCCAAGCCGGCGGACATCGCCCATTCGACGCTACTCGGCGTCATGACGCTGATCGGCAAGAAGCTTGGGCATCTCTCGGCCGACGGCGGCGTGCTAGTCCTGAAAGACGAAGAAGACGCAATGATGACCCAGTTCAAGCGGGACTTCGCCGTCGCCGTCATCCACGACGCGTCGAGCCGCGGCAAAACGCTGGTGCAGATTCAAGACCTCTTGCCGCGCCGGACGAAGCTCCTGGCGGCGTCGACGACCTTGGCCGAACGCACCAGCATCTGGACCGAGTACTCTCGCGTGATGCCGGCCAAGGCCCAGGCCGCAGAAGCCTCGATCTTCGCCAACGGCGGCGACTCGTTTTACTGCTCGCCGGCCACCCAACAAGCGCTCGCCGCTTGGCCGACCGCTCGCGCTTTGTGGACTTCGACCATGGCGCCCGACATCAAGGCGCTCGAAACCCTTGGCACCGACGCCGCCGTCGCCCAGGCGCCGGCCGCTGGTCTTGGCCTCTGGGGCCGCTGGGGTGGTGGCAACGGCCCACTCCGCCAAATGTTCGCCAACCGCGTCGACGACACCGGCTATGCCTTTCCCCTCGCCCACGGCCTGCGCCGCGGCTTCGACGGCACGGGCGACTGGTATTCGCCCCCGGCCTGGGGCGACGGCCGCCTCGGCTGGCGCCTGCGCGGCGACGGCGAGTCGGGGAGCGGCGGCGAAAGTGAAGGGGATTCCTTCGAAGAGTGAAGCGCGCCTTTAGAGTTTGCGCACGAAGTCATACCAAGTCTTGACGGCTTTGAGCGGCGTCGCCAGGGAGGCGGCGCCGATTTTTTTCGCCGAGTAGACCGACAGCGACCCGCCGAGGCGCGAGAAGCCGGCCACCTGCAGCACGACTTTTTCGTCCTCGCCCTGGAGGTCGCAGATGCAGTCCTGCAGCTCGCGCGGCTTCGTCTTCAGCTCGGCCATGATCGCCGAGAACCTCTCGTGGGTTTCGCCGCTCGGCAGAGTCTCCAAGAATTTTTCCATCTTGCCGCAGGCCTTGGCATGCGGCTTCAGTACGGAGTCGACGAAGGTTTTGGCCGCGGCTTGGCGTTCGGTCGCCGTCTTGGCGGCCTTCAGACCTTTGAGCTTCGGGCGCGCCGCTTCGCTCGCCTCGACGGCGGGTAGTTTCACCAAATCGTGCCGCGTCAAAGCGAACGCCGGGCAACCGCTTTGTTTCATAGCTTTCAGCAACGGTTCGATCTTGGCGGCTGGCAGAGTCGCCGTCAGCGCCAGGTAGACCGGCTCACACTTGCCGCCGGGGTGGAGGAGTGCCGCGATTTTCTTGCCGAAGCTCGCGTCGAAGCTGGCTTTGGTCGAGCCGCCGAGCTGGCAGCCGCTCTCGTCGCATTCGAGCACGCGGCGTTTTGCTTCGAAGGCGAGGGCCACGGGTTTCTTGTCTTCGCTCGGGGGGACCGCGATGTCGGTCGACACGACGTTGGCATCTTTGAATTTATCGAGGTAGCTGACGACGGCGTCGACGCGCTTTTTGCACTGACCGCTATTGCCGACGGGGGGCGCGCTCTTGGCGGCCAGCCCTTTCGTGCAGCCCGAGGCGGCAAGGAGGACGAGCGACAGCAGGGCGGCGCGGGGAAGCTGGGTGGCTATGGTCATGGGGAACGCATCGGCCCCAAGCGCCCAATTCTTTAGCCGGGAAGACAATTAACAACTATAATATTATGTAGTTATGTTGTCGAGCCGGGTTGGTTGTGCGGCGCCGCCTGGTCGCAGGCTGGCGTCTTCAAACAGCGCTCGTAGATTCCGCGGACCAGCGGCGTCGGCTTCAGGTCCACTTCGAAGCGCAGCGCGTTGTAGACCTGAGGAATCAGGCACAAATCGGCCAGCGTCACGCCGTCGCCGGCGCTGAACGCGGCGCCCATTCCGAGGCCGCGGACGAGAGATTCGTAGGTCGCCAGGCCCTTGGCGATCCAGTGCTGGGCTTGGGGTTTGCGCGCCGCTTCTTCGGCCGTGAAAAACTTCAACACCGAGGGATTCTGCAGCGGCTGCGTACCGGTCGCGATGACCAGCGCCATTTGTCGGACGCTCATGCGCAGCAAGGGGTCTTTCGGATAAAGCGACGGCGTCGGGTAGGTTTCTTCCAGCCACTCGATGATCGCCAAAGACTCGCCGAAGAAGCGGCCGTCGACCGAAAGCGCCGGCAAAAGTCCCGTCGGATTCTTCTCGACGTAGGCGGGCAGTTGCGGCTCGCCCGTGAGAATGTTGACCGGCACCGCTTCGTAAGCCACGCCTTTCAGCGCCAAAGCCCAGCGCACTCGCCACGAACACGACGATCGCCAATAATGAAAGAGCGTCAACTTGCTCATGCCACGGACTCCAGGACGTCGCCTTCGCGGCGCTCCAAGGCCATCAGTTCGTCCGGGGATTTGAGGTCGAAGCCGAAGCGGCTGAGCTTCGCCGAGTAGATGGCGTGGCGTTCCCTCAGCTGCCGCAAGGTGTGGCGGTACGCCGCCGTGACGATCTGCGTCCGGATCCGGTAGCGCATCGGCGAGCCGGCCATCAGGTGGGCGCACTCTTCGTCGGGTTGGAACACCAGGAAGTCCACGTCCGGGTAGCGCTCCGTCATGTGCGTCAACGCCGACTGGAAGCGCGTATGGACGAGCGCCTTGATCGTTTGGATGATCGCATAAACGCCGCCGCGTTTGTCGACGGACCCCGGCACCAGGGTCGCGAGCGGCTTCAGCGGGTCGATGATGAAGATCAAGCCGCAGTCGCGCTCGACCAAGAGTTCGAGGTTCACCGTCTTGGTGACCTGGCCGTCGATGAACCACCGGCCGTTGATGTTCGTCGGCGTGAAGAAAGGCGGCAAGGCGCACGACGCCCGGAGAGCTTCACTGATCGGCACGTTCGCCCAAGCGCCCTTGCCGAAGGTCACGTGCTCATAGGTGTCCTGGTCGGTGGCGCCGATGTAGAGCTCGGGCCCCTTGGCGCCGAAGCGGTCTTCGCCGCCGAATTGAATGATGCATTCCTTGAAGTAGTTCTTCAACGCCTCGCCCTTAAACAGGCCGGTCGGCACCGCCTGCATCAGCTTTTTCGCCCATTTGTTCGGGTCGAGCCCCGCCCAGCTGACCGACTGCTTGAGAATGCGTCGGCCGATGCTCGACGCGGCGACGTCGAAGAGGAGGCTGCCGCTCATCGGCGCCATGACGTCGGACTTGCCGTGCATCGCCCGTATCACTTCCGCGGTCGGCACGTTTCCGGCCATTAATGTCGCGGCGATCGAGCCGCTGCTGATGCCGGAATAAACGTCGATGGTGCGGAGCGACCGGCCGCTCATGCCCTTGTGCAGCGCGTGGAGAACTCCGACTTGGTAGAGGAAGCCCTCGAGGCCGCCGCCCGAAAGCCCCATCCCCACGCGCTCGGAGCGGATGATCCCTTGGGTCAGGATGCGTTTTAGCCAACGGAGCACTTGCGCCGTGTTCTTCGGCGCGATGCACACGTCCCGGACCTGGACCTGGCCGAGCTCGAAGGCTCGCTGCGCCTCGTTTTGCTCGTGCGCCAGGATCGCCACCACTCGGCTCATCGGAAAAAGAAAGTCCGGACCCCAGAGGTTGGCGAAGGCCACCATGTCGTCGCGGATCTTGCGGAGCGCGGCGCGCGCCTCGGTGCCGCCGTGGCGTTCGTCATAAATCAAGAGGTCGACGGGATTGCGCCGAAGATGTGGCGTGATCGCGTCCAAGTCCGAGATCAAATGGATGTCGAGAACCAGCTTGTCGAGTAGCGAGTGCTTGAGCAAATACGCTTCCGACACCGACGACTTCTCGGTGGCGGCGACGGCGCCCAACCGGTCGAGCGCGCGACGGGTGTCGCTGATTTGCTCGGGGGAGGCGACGAATAAGAGATGGTGTAGCAAGAAGCCTCGTTCCTTGGGGGTTTTCTCGGGGCGAATTCTTATTCGGCGCGGCCGTTGAATTCCGCCAAGCTCTTCTGCAGAACGGCTGGGGTCACGTAGCCGTTGATCGCTAGTTTGGCTTTAGCGTCGCCGCTCGGCGGCAAGAGCACCAGCGTCGGCAAACTCTGGATGCCATACTTTTGTTGGATCTGATCGTTCGCCTCGTTGAGTTCGGTCAAGTCGAGCTTCACCAGGGTCCAATCCTGGGCTAGCGCCGCCAAGACTTTCGGGTCCGAGAACGTCGTCGCGTCCATCTTCTTGCAGGCTTCGCACCACTCGGCCCACATGTCGATCAGGATGGGCTTGTGCGCGGCCGAGGCGGCGGCGATGCCGTCGGCCTCGGTGTGGTGCCAGGTAACGCTGTCGTGCGCCGTGCCGGTGCCGGAGCCGCGGTGCGTCAACCACTGCGAGGCGGCGAAGATGCCGATGCCGAGCACGGCGGTCGGCAGGATCATCGAGAACTTGGCGTTTTGCAGTTTCGGCACCACGACCCAAATGGCCGCCAAGACGCCGCCCAAGGTCAGGCCATAAGTCGCCACCGTCTTCCAGCTGCCGTTCATCGTCTCGAACGTTTGATAAAAGGGGATGCGCAAGTAGTAGAGGCCTAAGCCGAACATGACGCTGGCGAAGAAGAGTTTGACGCCGATCTGCACGTGCGGCGGCACTTTCACGGCGGAGACCTTGGCGGCCGCGCCGCCGAGCGCGATGTAAGGCAGGCCGAAGCCCAAGCTATAAGTGAAGAGGAGCACCGTCGACGCCACGACGCCGGCGTTGTTCTTCGCCGTGTAGGCGAGCAGCGCCGCGAGGATCGGCCCGGTGCACGGCGCCGCGACCAGGCCGGCGCCCGCGCCCATCAAGAACGTGTTCTTGAGCGAAGGCGCGCCCGTGCCGAGGCGGTTGCCGAGCATCTGCAGCTTCGAGAAATTGCCGAAGCCGAGCATCGTCACGCCGAGGAGCATCATGACGACCGCGAAGCCGACGTTGAAAGCTTTGCTGGCGAGGAGGCTGCCGAAGAGACCGCCGCTCAAAGCCGCCACGAGCCCTAGCGCCGAGTAAGTGACGACGATGCCGAACGCGTAAGCTGTCGCCGCGGCGTAGGGTGAGCGGCCTTGGCGCGAGAGGAGGCGCAAAGTGATGGGGATCATCGGGTAAACGCACGGCGTCAAATTGGAAAGCAAACCACCCACGAAGACCAGGAAGAGGAGCATGCCGAACGACGTCCCGCCGCTCAACTGCTTGGCGAGGCGCGACTCGAGATCGTCATCTTCGGCCGCCGCCGTTGCTGTGGTCGCCTCTGGCGCTGACGCTAAAAGCGCGTCTTTGACGAAAGCGAGATCGAGGTTCTGGGTATAAGGAAACAGACAAATCACGTTCGTGCAGCCGACGTAGGTCGCCGCCACGGGAAAAGTCCCTTGCGTCCAACGTGGCGCGCCGGAGAAGGTCAGCGTGAATTCGCCGCCTTCATAGATGTCGACTTCTTGGTTTGAAATGGGGTCCATGAAGCGCCGGGCGGGCGGCGGTTGGATGGCCTCGACGGTAAAGCCAGGCGGTCCGGAAAACTTCAGGTTGCTCGCATAGACTTTCCAGTCGCCCTTCGCCGTCATTCTGAGCGTCGTCTTGATCTTGTCGCCGTCCTGCTCTTCCGCCTGGAAGCCGTCCCAAATGATGACGTCCTGGGGGCGGATGTCCTTAGCCTTGCCGTCGGGCAGACCCTCGAGCGCCAGAGGGGGCGTCTCAGCGAGCGCCAACGCCGGCAGGACCGTGAAAGAAAGCAGAGCGATAAGTGAAACGCGACGGGCGAAACTCACGGCAAGACTCCTTACCCCGCAAACGCCAAGCCCGCGAGGGCGCCTTGGGCTAACTACCCAAGGGGTCGGTTTTTTGTCAGTCTGGTTCATCAATTATACCAGAAACTCGGCTTCCCTGTCGCCAGTATCGCGTCGACAGAGGGAATACAACCCATTCATTTCATTAAGAGATCCATGAGACGAGGCTCCGGGCTTGACCGGCCGCGGACCTTGCCACTATAAGGGACCCTCTTTACATCCTTTTTAATGGATCCATAGCGCCATGACTCTGAAGCTCAAACAGCACAATCCGAAACGCGCCTTCAAGAGCAAACTCCGCAAGGGCGACGAAGTCGTCATCTTGGCCGGCAAGTCCCGCGGCGAGACCGGCAAGATCGAAACGCTCGACAAGAAACGCAACCGGGTCTTCATCGCCGGCAAGAACCTGAACAAGAAGCACCAAAAGCCCGACTTGAGCAATCAAGAAGGCGGCATCATCGACGTCCCGATGGCGGTCCACATCAGCAAAGTGGCGCTCGTCGAAGGCAAATCGAAGAAGGCCACCCGCATCGGCTACAAGGTCGAAGGCGGCAAGAAGGTCCGTTTCGCCCGCAAGAGCAAAGCGGTCATCTCCTAACGCTTTTTCGTAGTTTCCGCGTCGCTCGTTCCGACTTCCATGGCTTTCGCCAGGACGTCGAGGACGGGCGATTTTATTGCGCCTAGGAATGACAGCAGCGCCGCCCGCTCCTCCGCCGTCAAGTCGAGGCGTTTGAGTGCGACGTCGCGGTGGCCGAGCGCTGGTTTCACTTCCGGCAAATCGGAATAATAGTCGATCACGTCGCCAAGTGTCTTCATGCGCCCGTCGTGCATGTAAGGCGCCGTTTCGGTGACGTTGCGCAAAGTCGGCGTCTTGACCGCGCCGACTAAGGCGACCTGGTCCAAGTCTTTGGCCGCCGGGCGTTCGCAGGTCACCGGCCATGCGCCGACGTCTTCCGGCACGAGCCATTCGCCGGCGCAGCGGAACGGGCTGGCCTCCGCCCAACGCTCGCCGGCGGCCCGCCCGAAAGCCACCTGTTCGCCGCGCTGCGGCAGGCCGATGTTGTGGAAGCTCTGGTCGCTAAAGCCCGGTCCGGTATGGCAGCCGACGCAGCCAGCGGCGCCGGCAAAGAGCTTCAGCCCATTCAATTCGCGCTCGGCGAATTCCGTGTCGAGCGCGTCATGCAGCGGGCGGCCGTCGGCGAGGCGGGCGGCGAACCGGTCGAACGGCGATTCCGCCGCGACTAGGTTCTGGAGATACGCGGCGAAGGCTTTGCCGGCGTTGGCGAAGACTTCGTCGACGGCGCGTTGCTCGGTCGGTCCGAGGCGCTGCCACGCCGCGTACCACTCGGCGGGCAACTGCGGCTGGCTCAAGGCCCGCCGCGCCAACTCCATCGCCGGCGCCAAGCGCGCGGCTTGCGCCGCCTTCAACGTGTCGCTGAGCAGCGGAAAGCTACCGAGCGTCGACAGCGCATAAGCGGAAAGTTCGAGCGGGATTTTAGGGGGTGGTTGCGGGGGCAGTGCTTCAACGGGCAAGGCCGCCTTGCGCAACGCCTCGGGCCACGGGCCGAAGGCGTCTTCGTATGCCTTGGCGTGCGACTCCTTGAGGAGGCGCGCGACGAACGTCCGTGACACGCCGCTGATCCGCGGGTCTTCCAGCGGCAAGAGCGCCGCCGCGGCCAACGAATCAGCGCGGCCGTCCGCCTGGAACCAAATTCCGAGGCCGGCGTTGATTAGCGTCGGCGTGTTCGCGGGAAAGGGGCCGATGCCGACCGCTAGCTCGCGGCCGTCGGAGAAATCATGCTTTGGATCGTGGCAGCTCGCGCAGGCGACCTGACCGTTCGCCGATAGGTTCTTGTCAAAGAAGAGCGCACGGCCGAGCGCGCCACGGCTCCGTGCGCGGCGGTTGAGAACGTCGCTCTTCGGCAGGCGCAGGCTCTGAACGACTTGCCGAAGCTCGTCGTCGGTCAAGGTGGCCGGGCGCACGCGCGGCCCGGGCGCCGGAAGAAGCAGATAAGCGACCGTCAGGGCCCCGAGCGTCGCCAAGGCGATGAGCGCCGTGCGCCAGCGGCGTTTGCCGCCGTCGTGGCCTTGCCTCGAGAGCGTGCGTGCGAGCATCCCCCAACTCCTTAAGTCCTAGTCGTGCGCTCATCATAAAACAGAATTTCGCCGGGCGACACCGCCAAACCTTATGGCAAGCAAGCCTGGCGCGGGTTTGCCATTTGCCGGCCGCAGATTTGGGAGCTATAACGCCCGAATGAACAGTCTTTGGCGCCGCTACGAAGTCTTCGCGTCAGTTTTGGCCCTGGTCACGGTGACCGAGTGGCTGGCCTATGTTTGCGGCAAAATGCATGGGCTCGGGAAAGAGTCGTTGGTGCCGTTGCTACTCGGCATATCGGCGGCAAAATTCGCGGCGGTGGTCGCGTGGTTTTCGACGGGGGGCGTCGATCCGGGGTGGCCGCGCAAGGCGTTTTTGGTCGCGTTGGTGCTTGGCGGCGGAGCCGTCATTTTGCTCCGGCTACAGCTTGGCCCGGTTTAGGTCGTTCCCTTCTTCAGAGATTCCTCTTTCTTTGATCAATCGGTTGCGACGGGTCCTTTACGGGGCGACGTCGCTAGCCCGGAGCCCTGCTATTCAAAGAAAAAGGAATCTCTGAAGCAGGGAACGGCCAGATTTTTTTAAAACGTCCGGGCCGTGGCCTCTGTCTTGATCTGGCGCCCATCGCTTAGCGTCAGCGTGACGTCGATGACGTCCCCCGCTTTGAACGGCTTCGCCAATCCCATCACCATTACGTGCGCGCCGCCCGGCGCGAAGCTGCGCTTGCCGCCGGCCGGCACTTGCACGTCGGTGAGCGGGTGCATTTCCATGACGCCATTGGCGTTTAAGGTGCTCTCGTGGAACTCTGCGCTAGCCGCGCCCTCGACCGCGACCGAACGCAGCGACAGCGCCTTGTCTCCCAGGTTGGTCAGTTCCATATATAGAGCCGTGGTCGTCGTTCCTGGAGGCGGCACGCGCGTCCAAGCGCTGGCTATCGTCAGTTCGTCGCCGCGCGCGCTTGCCGCCGGATCGCCTGGGCCGACGAGGCCGCGCAGGACTTTCGCTAACTCGCCATTTTCGTGCGGGGCGGATACCGTCCGCACCATCTCGCCCTTCGGCGAAACGAGAAAGAACGCCGCCGAGTGCATCATCGTGTAGCCCGCCCCCGGTCGGGGTTCGAGGCCTTTCTCGTAGTAGGCGCCGAAGGCCTTCGCCAGCGCCTTGAGATTCTCGGGCGTCGCCGTCATGCCGATGAAGCGCTTATCAAAGGCATGTACGTAGCGGCCAAGCTCGACCGGCTGGTCGCGCTCGGGATCGACCGAAACGAAAACGCCGCGCACCGACGCCGCTTGGCTGCCGAGCAAGGCCAATTCCTTCGAAAGATAGGCGAGCTCCATCGGGCAAACGTCGGGGCAAGACGTATAGCCAAAAAATACGACCAACCAGTTGCCCTTCCATGCACCGAGGTTGGTCGCGAGGCCGTCGGATGCGACGAGCGGCGTCGACGCAATGGCGCCGGCGCTCGGCGAAAGGATTCGGGTCGTAGTCGCCGACTCATTGCCCCAGTAGGCGTTGACGGCGGCGAAACCGCCGACGGTGGCGACGGCGAGGAGCGCCAGCTTCAGCGGCGCGGCCCAGACGGACGAATTTTTGGTGGGCTTTTCCAAGGTGCTCCCGACGATTGGTTCTGCGGACTTTTGCATAGCCCATAGGCACTTGGGCTGTCCAAAAAAATCCGAGCAGGCCAAGGAATCTGTTGTTTGTTCTAGCCCAAGGGATTATCTTCGTCTTCGAACCGGACCGTTATTCCGTAGCAGGTGCGACGCTTTGCGTCGCGATGTGTACACGGCCGTCGTGGTCTCTTTGGTTCGGTCGAAGTTGGTAACCTGTCGGCACGACGTTGGCTTTTGTTGGTGCTAAGATGATGCAGACCTCCGTGCGTTCGGTCGTGTGTTCGATGCTCACCTTGGGTTTTGCGGTACTTGCCGCGACGCTCGTTCCCGTGGCCTCCTCGGC